>NZ_WHTD01000019.1 GCF_009379765.1 Actinophytocola sp.
ATCAAGATCACCGATCGTGAGATGAGAACACTCCTCGCGCGGTATCTGACCCCACACGAGTGGCACGGCGAATGGAACTACACCATCAGCCCGACCGACACACCCAGTTGAGCGTGTTGTTCATTTCCAAGCCCTTAGGCCGCGGTCCGCGTTTGCCGAACCCGATTGGTCCGCCCTGTCCCGTTGACGCCGATATGCCCACCGGATCACGAGCGGTACCGGCGGGTGCGCGGGTTCAAGCGGTGGTGGATCGCGGTCATGGCCTTGGGGTACGCGGTGGGGTCGTCGTGCAGAACGGACATCGCGTTCGCCCGATCGAGGAAGGCGACCAGCTCGAACGCCAACTGGGCGGGGTCGGCGTCCGGGGCGAGCTCGCCGGCGTGCCGCGCCTGTTCGGCGGTGTGCTCGATGAGCTCGGTCCATTCGGCGACGGATGCGGCGATCAGGTCGTGGACCGGACCCGGCTTGGCATCGAACTCGGCGGAGACGGCGGAGAAGAAGCAGCCGCCGGGGAAGACGCGGCTGCGCGAGTAGTCGAGCTGGTTCTCGCACAACTCGGAAAGCCGCCGCAGGCCCGCCGGCACGGTCATCGCGGGCTCCACCACGCGCTCCCGGAAGATCTGGACGGCGGTGCGGATCGTCGCCAGCTGCAGGTCCTGTTTGGAGCCGAACAGGGCGAGCACGCCGCTCTTGCTGATGTCGAGGTCGCGAGCGACTCCCGCGAGGGACAGGCCGTCCAGGCCGTCGGTCGAGGCGATGTCGGCGGCCCTGCGCAGGATCCTGCGCCGGGTCCTGTCGCCGCGCGCGGTGCGGCCGTCGGTGCGCGTGTCGGTCATTTCACCACCTCGTCCGAAATCCTAACAGACTATGTGACCGTCCGGTCGGTCATGTAGTACAGTCCGGCTCGCACCTCAGACGAACGGTTCCCCCGAGAGGACGGCCGACATGACCAACACCGACGAGAACAGTGGCGGCACCGAGGTTCGCCCGTTCCGGATCGAGATTCCGCAGGCAGATCTCGTCGATCTGCGGGACCGGCTGGCCAGGACCCGGTGGTCGGCCGACCTCGCCGGCGCCGACTGGGAGCGTGGCGTTCCGGTCGGCTACCTGCGCGCTCTGGCCGACTACTGGGCCACCCGCTACGACTGGCGCGGGCACGAGGCACAGCTGAACGAGCTACCGCAGTTCACCACCACGATCGACGGGCAGAACCTGCATTTCCTGCACGTTCGCTCACCGCACGCCGGGGCCACCCCGTTGCTGTTGATCCACGGGTGGCCGGGTTCGGTGGTGGAGTTCCTCGACCTGATCGGGCCACTGACCGACCCGGCCGCGCACGGCGGCGACCCGGCGGACGCCTTCCACCTGGTGATCCCGTCCATCCCCGGGTTCGGGTTCTCCGGCCCGTTGACCGAAACCGGCTGGACCGACAGCCGGGTCGCGGCCGCGTTCACCGAGCTGATGGCCCGGCTCGGCCACGACCGCTTCGGCGTGCACGGCGGCGACGTCGGCGCGTTCGTCGCACCCCAGGTGGGCCGGGCGGCGCCGGAGCGGGTCGTCGGGGTGCATGTCAACAACCTGGTCACCTTCCCCACCGGCGACCCGGCCGACATGGCGGCGCTCACCGAGGCGGAGCAGGGTCGGCTGGCGGAGATGAAGCGGTGGCAGGAGGAGCTCGGCGGCTACATGCAACTGCAGGGCACCCGGCCGCTGACCATCGCGCACAGCCTCAACGACTCCCCGGCCGGACAGCTCGGCTGGATCGTGGAGAAGTTCAAGGACTGGACCGACCCCGCCGCCAAGCTGCCCGAGGACGCCGTCGACCGCGACCGCATCCTCACCAACATCAGCATCTACTGGTTCACCGACACCGCCGCCTCCGTCGCCAACTCCTACTACGAACGGTTCAACGACCCCGGCATGTGGGCCCCCAAGCCGCGGGGCACCGTCCCCACCGGCGTCGCGGTCTTCACCACCGACACCTCCATCCGCGGCTTCGCCGACAAGGTGCACAACATCGTGCACTGGTCCGAGTTCGACCGCGGCGGCCACTTCCCCGCCCTGGAGGTGCCCGACGTGCTCGCCGACGACATCCGCACCTTCTTCCGCGCCCTGTAGCCGAACCCGTGCCCTGACCCCAACTGTTGGTCTGCCTCGGACATCGCGGCGTCGCCGGTCGGCGGCGCCGCGGCGTCACACCCAGACCCGGTGGCGGCCTTCCCATGTCCGCCAAGGTTTCCGCGAGCAAGCCTGCCGGGGCCGCCGACGTCCGCGGCACACGCCTCCAGTCGCGCTCGGACGTGGGATGGGGCCGTATCCGCGGGGTGATCCGGCACGACACCTGATCCCGCTCACGGTCGGCGGCCGGCGGGCTCGGCCCGCACCGGCGGTGAGCTGGTCGGGCTCGTCGGCGCCGCCGAGGTGGGGCTCGGTTCGGTGTCGACGCTCGGGGGTGCGGTGCCTGCCGCGTCGAGGAGCCCTCGATGGGCTGCGGCTCGTCCTCGGTGCTCACGCCGCAGCCGGGCGCACACAGGACGGCCAGGGCGGCGACCGCCGCGACCGCCGCGACGGCCCCGGGTCATTCGGCGGCCTCCGGGAGCTCGATGACGAAGCGGGCGCCGCCGCCCGGCCGTTCCTCGACCCAGACCCGGCCGTGGTGCCGGCGGATGTGTTGGGTGACGAGGGCGAGGCCGAGGCCGGCGCCGCTGTCGGTGGAGTCGCGGTCGGCGGGGGAGCCGCGGGCGAAGCGTTCGAAGATGTGTTCGCGGGCGTTGGTGGGGACGCCTGTGCCCGCGTCGTCGACCTCGATGCGGGCGTGGCCGTCGCGGCTCAGAATTCCCAGCCGTACCAACCCTTTGCCGTGCCGGGTGGCGTTGTCGAGGAGGTTGGTGACGGCGCGTTCGAGGCGGCGGCGGTCGGCGTGCACCCAGGGCCGCTCGGTGATGTCGAGTGCGTCGGGCGGGATGTGGCTGTGCTTGGCGGTGGCGTGGACGAGCGTGGCGAGGTCGACGAGCTCGAAGGTGGATCGGTCGGTGTCCTGGTCGCCGCGGGAGATTTCCAGGAGGTCGTCGACCATGCGGCGGAAGCGGTGCAGGTCGGTGTCGAGGAGGTCGACGGCTTGCCGGGTGTCGTCGGGTAGGTCCGGGCTGCGGCGTTGGAGTACGGACATCGCGTTGAGCATGGTGGTGAGAGGGGAGCGCAGCTCGTGGCTCACGTCGCCGGCGAAGCGGGTGTCGCGGGCGACCCGTTGCTGTAGTCGTTCCGCGGTGTCGTTGAACGCGTCGGTGAAGGGGATGAGGTCGGGGTCGTGGGTCGGGGGGAGCCGGACGCTCAGGTCGCCGTGCGCGGCTTTCGCCGCGGTGTCGGTGAGCTTGCGCAGTGGGCGCAAGGAGTGGGTGGTCGCCCAGCGGCCGAGCAGTGCGCCGGCGAGGCCGCTGGCGGCGGTCCCTGCGAGGAGGATCCAGCTGAGGAAGCGGAAGGTGCGGTCGAGCTCGCGCAGGGGTGAGACCTCGACATAGGTGGCCGACTCGGCGAGCAGGGGCAGGCCGACGGCGAGGACGGGGACGCCGTCGAGCGTGGTGCGTTGGTGAGCCGGAGTGCCGCGCTGGACCATGTCGAGGAACCCGCCGGGGAGGCGTTTGGGGTCGACGAGGTTGCCGCCGCTGATCATGTGGCCGTCGTCGACGAGCAGGACGGCCGACTCGGCCTCGGAGCCCAGGCCGGTCATGAGCTCCTCGAGGCCGACGGAGCCGCGGCGCAGGACGGCGGCGACGAGGCGGGCGTTGCCGGTGGCTTGGGTGACCGCGCTGCGCTCCCGCTGGTCGATCATGTAGCCGGTGGACAGCTGCCAGGTGGCGAGCGCGAGGGTGCCCGCGACGACGAGGGAGACGAGGCTGAACCAGGCCATCACCCTGGTGCGCAGCGGAAACCGGTTCATGGTTCGCTCTGTGACACTGGCTCGCTCCGCTGCTCGTCAGTCCCGCGAGTCCAACGCCCAGGACCCGCGAGTCCAACCCCCAGGACCCGCGAGTCCAACGCCCAGAACCAGACACCGGCGGCCTGTGACACTGGCTCGCTCCGCTCGCTGGTGAGTGGGCCGTCGTCCTGTGGCACGGGTTCGCTCACTGGTCATCACCGGGGTGGTCGCTGGGGGACTCGGCGCGGTAGCCGATGCCGCGGGCGGTGGTGATGAGGGTGGGCTGGCTGGGATCGGGTTCGATCTTGCGACGGAGCCGGCGGATGTGGACGTCGAGGAGGCGCGTGTCGCCGAAGTAGCCGTAGTCCCAGACGCGTTCGAGGAGTTGTTCGCGGGTGACGACGGTGCCGCGGGCGGTGGCGAGGGTGCAGAGCAGCCGGAACTCGGTCTTGGTCAGCGGGATCTCGTCGGTGCCGCGCAGCACCCGGCCTTCGGCGGCGCGGATGGTGAGGTCGCCGAGGTCGATCGTGTTGTCCTGGTCGGTGACCCGGGTGCGGCGGAGCAAGGCGCGGATCCGGGCGGCGAGCTCGCCCGCGTCGACCGGTTTGGTGACGTAGTCGTCGGCGCCGGCTTCGAGGCCGGCGATGACCTCGTGCGATGCGGTGCGGGCGGTGACCATGATGATGGGCAGGTCGCCGCGTTCGCGGATCCGGGTGCACACCTGCAGGCCGTCGATGCCGGGCAGCATCAGGTCGAGCAGGACCACGTCCGGGTCGGGCGGGTCGGCGAGCAGTTCGAGTGCCTGTTCGCCGGTGGCCGCTTCGACCACCCGGTAGCCCTCGTCGGTCAGGGCGAGGCGCAGGGCGCCGCGGATGCGCGGGTCGTCCTCGACGAGCAGCAGGGTGGTGGTCACACCGGCGTCGTACTCCATGGTCAACGGCGATGCTACGCGGCTGGGTCGGCCTCGCGAGCCCCACTCGGCGGGGGACAGGCGGGTGCCGAGTGGGGACTCGCGGGGTCAGGTGGCGGTGCGTTGGACTGCGTGGGAGAGCTCGATCAGGCGGTCGACGTCGGCGTCCAGGCTGTCGTCGCTCGGCATCGCGATGGGGATGGCCTGCGGCGGCACGGTCTGCCCGGCAGCGTGGGCCCGCAGCGCGCCGGTGAGCTGCTCGGCCAGGTGCTCCGGGACGGCCAGCTCGGCCGGGTCCGCGCCCATGTTCGCGAGGTACGGGCTGATCCGGACCAGCCCGTCCCGGCACTCGATGACCCTGCGGTAGTACCGGCGGTGCACGCTCCGCAGGCTCAGCGCGTCCCGCCAGGGGCTGATCGGCACCCGGCTCAGCGCGTCCTGCGGGAACCGCTCGTTCAGTACTGTCCACAGTGGACGGAGGTGGCGATACGCGCGGCGGTGCCGGACCCACACCCGCAGCGCGGCCAGCCGGGTGACCACGGTCGGGTAGGCCATCCCCGCCACGAACAGCACGATCCCGAGCAGCAGCAGGAAGATGCTCGTGATGACGATCGGCGGCGCGGCCGGGGTGCCGGCCCACCTGCTGACGTTCGACACCACGAACGTCGCCCCGGCCAGGGAGTCGCGGCCAACCCGCCGGAGGCGACCCGCAGCCCCCGACGCAGCCGCGGCTCGGCGCCGCGCGCGTAGCGGCGGGTCCACACGCATGCGGCGGCGAAGGCGTAGAGCAGGTAGCTGTTCGCCGCGATGTAGAACGCCGCGATGCTGTCCACCCCGACTGGACCCTCACCCGGCGTGGAGGTCACCGTGGCGGCCGGGACACGCAGGTCGGCCGGGATGGCGAGGTTGGCGGCGGTGACGACCGCCAGGGCGACCGCCAGCCCGACGGCCTCCCGGGCGGCCCGCCCCCTGGCGAGGCGCGCCTCGAGCGCGGAGAACTGGAAGAAGCAGACCAGGCTGTAGGCGGCGACCAGCAGCAGCCCGTGCTGGACGTAGCGGGCCGTCATCGCGTCGACGCCGAGGAAGTCCGTGCCCGCGCTCGCCGCGATGCCGAACGGGTAGGCGACCGACCAGCCGGCCAGCAGCCCCGCCACCGCCCACCGCCGGACGTCCCCTGGTGAGCGGGCCACCAAGTACAGCATCCACGCCAGCGCCCCGAACGACGCGATCCCGTGGATGACATCGAACGCCGTGTAGGTCACAGCCACCCCAACCGGTCGGTCAGCGCGGTGCCCATGCGCTGCGCCGCGGCGTCCGAGGAGGCCGCCGGCGGGCCGACCGAGTCGAGCACCGAGGCCCACTCCAGGATGATCGTGGCGACCGTCTCCGCCTCGCGCTCCTGGACGGAGACGTAGGAGGTCCGGCGCAGCGCCCGGCGGACCGCGCCCGGCGCCAGGTCCGGGTACTCGTCGCGCAAGGTGGCCGGTTCGACGTCGGGGCAGAGCTGGTCCAGCAGTGTGTCGTCGTCCTCGTCGCTGCGGTGGCCGGCCAGGATGTGGCCGAGCTCGTGCAGGATGATGTGGCCCTGGTGCGCCTTGCTGGTCTCCCGCTGGTACAGGATGTAGTCGGTGCTGTCGGTGGTGATCCAGGCGCCGAACGGGCCGGGTACGGGGATCGGGTGCGCGACGGGTCTGATCGGCTTGCCCCGCTGCAGCCCGACCCGCCGGCACAGCTCGTGCACGTCGAGCGGCGGTCGGATGTCGAGCTCGTTGAGCAACCGCCGGCAGCGCCGGCGTAACTCCCGTTCGCGCACCGTCATACCTCCCGACTCGCACCCCCAGCCCTGTGGCGTCAGCAGTTTTCCAGATCACCGCTCAAGTCGTCAGGCCCACCGCAGCTTCTCGCCCGTTCACTCTTCCGGACCAGTGTCGCGCTCGGCCCGCTCCAGCCGGTGCACGACGTCGAGCAGGTCCATCACCTGGCGGCGGCCCGCGGGCGAGAGCTCTCCCGCGCGCAGCGCCATGAGCTGGGCGTCGCTGCTGCCCATGATCTCGTTCAGCCGCGCCTGCTAGGCCCTGAGCTCCTCGAGCTGCTGGTCGACCCGGTCGGTCACCTCGTTGTCGAAGAAGTACGAGACCGGAACGCCGAAGAACGCGGCGAGCGCCTGCAGGTGCTTGAAGGTGGGGTTGTCCTTCTTGCCCTTCCGCAGCTGCCAGATGTAGCTCTGCGAGATGGTCACCCCGGTCGCCACGATCGCCGTCGCCGCCTGCTCGTTGCTGTACTCGTGACCGCGCCGGGTGGTCGCGGTGGCGAACAAGTGGTTCAGCTTGTCGGCCAGGCTTCTGGCCCGTCCGGGCGCCTGTTCGGCCATCGGTGCCCTCCCACCACCTCATGTCCTCTACCGACAGATAGACGTGATTGCGTGCCGTCATTTTTGTCAGTTGAAACCGGACGGTCAAGCAGTCTACGCTCCGCGGTGTCTTCTTCCACTCATGTGAAAGACGTTCTCATCCTATTGGCGTACCAGAGTCCAGGGAGGTTCCCGCGATGCGGCTCGCCGGCGCGGACGACGCTCCCCTCGGACCGTGTTGTACTACGTGCGGTCAACCGCTCGGCTTCCGCACCACCGACAAGCTGACCGGCCTGCTCGACCGGTGGGCCTGGGACGAGGCGGCGGCCGAGATCCTCGGCGAGGTCGGTGACCAGCCCGCCGTGCTGTTGATGCTCGACCTCGACCGGTTCAAGGACATCAACGACACGCACGGGCACCTCGCCGGGGACGCCGTGCTGCGTGCCGTCGCGTCGGTGGTCCGGGGTGCGGTGCGCCAGATGGACATCGTGGGCCGGTACGGGGGCCACGGCGGCGACGAGTTCCTCGTGCTGCTGCCGGCCACCGACCGCGACCGCGGGGAGAAGGTCGCCGGGCGCGTCCTGGCCCAGATCCGCGCCGCCGCCGTGTCGGCGCCGTCGGCACGCGACGGGATCATCACGATCACCGGCCTCACCGCGTCCATCGGCCTCGCGGCGCGGGAGCAGAGCTCCGACCACGACCTGGTCGCGTTGTTCCAGGGCGCGGACGCCGCGCTGCTGCACGCCAAGCACACCGGCCGGGACCGGATCGCGATGGCCAGCGCGATGGCCAGCGTGATGGCCACCGTCCGTGCCAGCGACGTGCCGCCGATCTGGCGGCAGTGCCGGCCCGACCTCGAGGAGATCCGTTTCCTCACCGACCTCACCAGCGAGTGGAGCAAGGCGTCGGTTCGCCGGGTCGCCGACCGCGCCGGGCAGTCGCACTACGAGACCGTCCTGGCCGAGCAGCTGCGCGCGCTGCTGCGGATGCTGCCCGGCGAGCACGAGCTGGACGTGCTCGCCGCGCTGTCCTGCGGGCCGCTGCCGTACAAGGACGTGGCCGGCACCAAGCTCGACACCACGCTGCGCCGGCTGGAGCAGGCCGGGCTCGTGGCCTGCGACCGCGAGGGGGACACCGTCGCGTGCTGCTCGCTGACGCTCGCCGCGCGCGAGCTGCTCGACAAGCTTCTTCCCGCCATCGAGTGGGCCGGGAAGATCAGTTCCACAGGGGCGGCAGGGGCGTGAGTGCGTGGCGGTGTGCGGGGGCAGCGCACCGCCACGCACTCACGAGAACGACCGTGTGGTGCGCGCGTCAGCTCTTGCGGGCGACGCCCGCGTAGAGCCCGTCCTTCTCCGGGTCCTCCGGTAGCTCGGTGCCCTGCTCCGGCCGCCACCGCGACGTCGTGACCAGGCCCGGCTCGACCAGCTCGAAGCCACCGAACAACTGGAGCACCTCGGCCCGCGACCTGGCGCGGACGTTGTTCTGGGACTTGCGCATCTCGCGGGTCAGCTGCTCGCCCCTGATCACCGCGAAGTCGTCGGTGAAGTGGGTGATCGCGAGATAGCTGCCCGTCGCGATGGCGTCGCGGTACGCGGCGAACACCCCGACCGGGTCCTGCTCGTCGAGGATGTAGTGGCCGATCGTGACCGCGAGCAGCCCGATCGGCTGGTCGAAGTCGAGGACGCGCCGGGCGTGCTCGTTCTGGAGCACGAGGCCGGGCGTGGTGACGTCCGCGTGCACCATGACCGCTTTCTCGTTGCCCTCCAGCAGGAGCTGGCTGTGGGCGACCGCGACGTACTCGTTGTCCACGTAGACCACCCGGGACCCGGGGTCGGCGGCTTCGGCGATCTCGTGCACGTTGCCCACGGTCGGGATGCCGGACCCCAGGTCGAGGAACTGCCGGATGCCGCGCTCGATCATGAACAGCACGGCGCGGCGCAGGAACGCCCGGTTCATGACGGCGACCCGCTTGGCCTCCGGCTGGATCTTGATGAGCCGTTCGATGAACTCGCGGTCCGCGGCGAAGTTGTGGTTCCCGCCCAGCAGGTGGTCGTACATTCTTGCCGCACTCGGCCTGCTGAGGTCGACTGATGTGGGAACCCAGTTGGTCTGCTGCGACACCGCACACCTCTCTGTTTCGGATCCGTGACCGAAACAGTACTGACGGACGTCGGCCCGGCGGGAAGGGTTCACCCGGTTGGCCCAGCAAGTGAAACGGTGACCCCGAACGGGTTGCTCGGCCGGCGCGCCGCCGCCGGCCGAGCAACCGGACCACTACCCGGCGGCGGGTTCGTCGGGGATCCCGTTGTCCGGTGGGGAGTCGGAGGCCGCCGAGTCGTCCTCCTCGATCGGGGCGTCGCCGATGTCGGTGACCAGGACCGGAGTCAGCTCCTCGCCCACACCGCCCTTGATCTCGACCAGCTGCATGCCCGAGATGCCCATGTGGCTGTCGGCCGAGAAGCGGAACGGGGCGAGCCCCGGTCCCTCGAAGTCCGCGCCGGCCTTCTCGATCGCCGCGACGATGCCCTCACGGGTGGGGTTCTCACCCGCGGCCTGCAACGCCTGCACGAAGGTGTAGGCCTGCGACATGCCGTACACGCGGTAGTTCGTCAGCTCGCCCTCGCCGCCTTGCTCGTCCCACACCTTCTGCCACAGCTTCATCCACGGGTCGTCCGGCACGTCGGTGCCCGGGATGTACTCGGTGGTCAGCACGCCGTCGAGCAGGCCGGAGCCGTCCTTCACCGCGCCCTCGGAGAACCTGGCGAGCAGCGAGCCGACGAGCGCCGGGTCGGAGCCCACGTTGCTGTAGAACCACTTCGGCTTGTAGTTCAGCCGCAGCGCGAGCAGCTGGCTCAGCGCGGTGTACGACGGCGTGTTGAAGCCCAGGATGAGGTCCGCGCCGGACGCCTGCAGCGCCGCCATCTGCGGCGCCACGTCGGTGTTGCCGGACTGGTAGCGCTGCACCTCGACGATCTGGTCCTCGAGGAACTGGCGCACGCCCTTCTCGCCGTCCCGGCCGAAGTCGTCGTCCTGGAGGAAGAGCCCGACCTTGGCGTCGGGCATGTTCGTCTTCACGTAGTCGCCGATGATCTTGCCTTCGATCTCGTAGTCCGGCTGCCAGCCGAACGTGAAGGGCTTGTCCTTCGGCGCGTCGCCCCACTGCAGCGAGCCGGAGGAGACGAACAGGTCGGGCACCTTCTCGCCGTTGAGGAAGTCGACCACCGCGCTGTGCGTCGGCGTTCCCAGCCCGCTCACCATCGCGAAGATCTCGTCGTTGAGGACGAGCTCGTTGGTCACCTGGCTGGTGTTGGTCGGGTTGTAGGCGTCGTCACGCACGACGAACTCGATCTTGCGGCCGTGCACCCCGCCGTTGGCGTTGACGAAGTCGTAGTAGGCCTGGTGCCCGCTGGGGATCTCGCTGTAGCCCGGCGCGGCCACCCCGGTCAGCGGGAAGTGGCCGCCGATCTTGATGCTGTCGTCGGTGATCCCGACGGTGGAGCCCTCGGACGGGGTGTCCTCGCGCTCGTCACCGGCGCCGCACGCGGCCAGTAACGCGCCTGTCGTCAGCACCGTGGTGACCAGCACGGTGGATCGGGGCCATCGCTTCATCGGTATTGCCTCCAAATAGGTGCTGGGTAGTGGAGCTGGGTTACTGGGAGGACCCACGGCGGCGGGCGGCGGCGCGGACCCCGCCGACTACCCCGGCCGGCGCGAAGAGCACGACGAGCATCGTGACCAGGCCGTAGATCAGTGGTGCCAGCTCGGCCGACCGCACGTCGCTCAGTCCGAGGTCCTGGCCGAGACCGGTGACCAGCTGCGGCACGAACGTGAGCATGGCGGCGCCGAGGAGCGCGCCGGTCAGCGTGCCGAGTCCGCCCAGGACGATCGCGGACAGCAGCAGCAACGACAGGGTCAGCGTGAACCCGCTCGGCGCCGCGATCCGCGCCGACAGCGCCAGCAGCCCGCCCGCGAGCCCGGCACACGCGGCGCTGACGACGAACGCGAGCACCCGCGCGCGGCCGAGGTCGATGCCGGCGAGCTCGGCGGCGACCTCGTTGTCCCGCACCGCCCGCCACGTCCGGCCGACCCGGCCGCGAGCGAGGTTGGCCAGCAGCACGAACGTCACGATCAGGCAGAGCCAGCCGAGGTAGGCGAGGTAGCGGCTGCGGCTCATGTCCTGCCCGGTGACGAAGAACACCGCGTCGGCGAACCAGTTCGGGATCTCCGGCACGCGCACGTTCAGCCCCTGCTCCCCGCCGAGCGTCTCGCTGAAGTACAGGGGAATGCCGGGGACCGCCACCGCGAGCGCGAGCGTCGCGCCGGCCAGGTACGGCCCGTGCAGCCGCGCCGCCGCGACCCCGACGAGCGCACCCGCCACGAGCGTCACGAGGGTGCCCGCGAGCAGGATCACCGGCAGCGGCAGCGGGTTGTCGCCCTGGAGCAGCAGCGCGGCGGTGTAGGCGCCGATGGCCATGAAGGCCCCGTGCCCCAGGGAGATCTGCCCGTTGAGTCCGATGAGGATGGTCAGGCCGCCGGCGGCGATCCCGTAGTAGGCCATCGACGCGAACTGGGCGTTGCGGAACTGCCCGGTGCTCTCCAGCACGAGGACGACCACCACCATGGCCAGCAGCGCGAGGGTGAGGTGGCGGCGCAGCGGCGTCCGGCCCATGATCCTGTCCACACGGGACACCCGGCGCGATGGCGGGGAGGCCGCCGCGGGGCGCTCCGCGGACGAGGTGGGGGCCTCGGTGTTCGTGGACATGTCACACCCTCCGCTCACGGACGTGGGCGAACAGGCCACCCGGGCGGACCAGCAGCACCGCCATGAGGATGACCAATGAGGCGAGCGGCACCAGCTCGGATCCGACGTACCCGCTGACCAGGCTCAGCGACAGCCCCAGGGTCAGCCCGCCGGCCACCGCGCCGGCCGGGCTGTCCAGCCCGCCGAGCACGGCGGCGACGAAGCCGTACACCACCACACCGTCCATGTAGGACGGATGGACGAGCCCGCCGCCGGCGATCAGCAGGCCGGAGAGCGAGCCGACCACCGCGGCCAGCGCCCAGCCCAGGGTCAGCATCCGGCCGACCCGGACGCCGAGCAGCCGCGACATCTCGATGTTGAACGCGGACGCGCGCATCTTCAGGCCGACGTTGGTGCCCCGGAACAGCAGCACCAGCGACACCATCACCGCGACCACCGAGAGGATCGTGAACACGCCGAACCCGGTGAGCGCGATGGTCGTGTCACCGAACTGGAAGCCGCGCAGCCCGAACGGCGCGGGGAACGACCGGTAGCGCGCGCCGAAGACCAGCGCGGCGACCGCGTGGATCACGATGAACAGGCCCAGCGTCAGGATCACCGCGTTGATCTCGGACTTGCCGACCATGTAGCGGATCACGAACCGCTCGACGAGCGCGCCGAGCACCAGGCCGGACAGCAGCGCGACCACGAAGCCCAGCCAGTAGGACAGCCCGGCGTCGATGAGCACCAGCGCGATGTAGGTGGTGATCATCGCCATCGGGGCCTGCGCGAAGTTCACGATCCGGGTCGCCCGCCAGATCAGCACCAGGGCGAGCGCGAACGCGGCGTAGACCATGCCGAGCGTCAGTCCGGTGAGGACGGTGGTGGTCAGCTGCTGCACGGGGCCCCCTTCTCAGAATCCGAGGTAGGCGTGGCGGAGCTGCACGTCCTCGGCGAGTGCGGACGCCTTGTCCTGCACCACGAGCCGGCCGAGGTTGAGCACCACGCCCCGGTCGGCGATGGACAGCGCGCTGCGCGCGTTCTGCTCCACGAGCAGGACGGTGAGCCCGTCGGCGGCCACGAGCGTCTGCAGCAGGTCGAAGATCTGGACCACGATGCGCGGGGCGAGCCCCAGCGACGGCTCGTCGAGCAGCAGCACGGTGGGCCGGGCCATCAGCGCCCTGGCGATCACCAGCATCTGCCGCTCACCGCCGGAGAGCACGTGCGCCGACTGGCGGCGGCGCTCGGCCAGGATCGGGAACAGCGAGTAGGCGCGGGCCAGGTCGTCGATCTTGACCCGGGAGCCCCGGCCGAGCCCGCCGAGGCGCAGGTTCTCCTCGACGGTCAGCTGGGTGATCACTCCGCGGCCCTCGGGGACGTGCGCCAGCCCGATCCGCGCCATCTGCTCGGTGGGCACCCTGGTGAGATCGCGGCCGGCCAGGGCGGCGGTGCCGCGGGTGGGCCGGACGAGTCCGGAGATCGTGCGCAGCAGGGTCGTCTTGCCCGCGCCGTTCGCGCCGAGCACCGCGGTGATCTCACCCCGCGGGGCCTCGAAGCTCACCCCGTCAAGCGCGGTCACCGGGCCGTAGCTCGCGGTCAGGTCCGTGACGGTCAGCATCCCCACCGCCGCTCCGGGCGCGTCGCCGCCGTCTCATGTGGAACGTCCTCGCCGAGGTAGGCGGCCAGCACCGCGGGGTGCTCCCGGACGTGGTCCGGGCCGCCGCGGGCGATGACCTTGCCGAAGTCGAGCACCACGATGTCGTCGCAGACGCTCATCACGAGATCCATGTGGTGCTCCACGAGCATCACCGAGGTGCGCACGGTCAGCCCGCGGATCAGCTCGCCGATCTCGGCCATCTCGTCGTTGGCGAGGCCGCTGGCCGGTTCGTCGAGCAGCAGCAGGTCCGGCTCGACCGACAGCGCCCTGGCCAGCGCGACCCGCTTGCGCACCGGGTAGGGCAGGCTCGCCGCGTACCGGTGGGCGACGTCGGCGATGCCGAGCTCCTCGAGCACCGCCATGGTCCGCTCGGTCAGCGCGCGCTCGTCGCGGCGGTGGCTCGGAAGCGCGAGCAGCGCGGACCAGAACGTGGTGCGGGCGTGCCGGGTGGCGCCGACCATGACGTTCTCGAGCACGGTCATGTGGTCGAAGAGGCCGAGATCCTGGAGGCTGCGCGAGATGCCGAGCCCGGCGAGCTGGTGCGGACGCAGCCCCCGCAGCTCCTGCCCCCGCCATCGCAGCAGCCCGGCGTCCGGCCGGACGAAACCGCACGCGACGTTGAACAACGTCGTCTTGCCGGCGCCGTTCGGCCCGATCACGCCGAGCACCTGGTTGGGCGCCACCTCCAGGGAGACGTCCGACAGCGCCACGAGGCCCCCGAAGGTCACCGACACCCCGGACATCTCGAAACCAGGTTCTGGCACGCACGGCTCCCAACGTCGGGATGTGGTGCGCACCACTTTGGTGCGCGGAGCACGATCAGAGACATAGGCGCGGCGCACAAAATAGGTCGTGCGAACCGACTCAATTCCGTCGCCCGGGTTGGTTCTTATGTGCGGCGGGTGCCACTCTTCTGACCATGGACGTGGCGCACGGCAGCCCTCGGGTTCCCCCGTCCGGGGTTCCCGACCCCGCGCCCGAGATGGAGCACAAGATCGAACGGGCCTGGGCGTCACTGCTGGGCCAGGCCGACGCGATCGCCGACGACATCACGCTCACGCTGCTGGAACGCGATCCGTACTGGTCCGAACAGCGCCCGGACCGGCAGGCCGACCTGCGCGCGAGCAGCCGCGAGCACGTCCGCAGCGGCATCCGGGCGATGGCCGGCATGGCCGACCCGGAGCAGCGGGCCACGGACGTCTGGCGCGAGACGGGCCGGCTGCGGGCGCGCCAGGGCGTGCCGATGGACCGGGTCCTCAGCGCGTACACGCAAGGCACCCGCACGTTGTGGGAGGCGTTGCTGCGGCAGGGATGGGCCGAGAAGGTCCAGGTCAACGAGCACCTGCTCGTGCTCGCCGGCCAGAAGCTGTGGGCCGCGCTCGACGTCCAGAACGCGGTCCTCGTCGAGGCCTACCGGCGCGAGAGTAACCGGCTGCAACGGCAGAACCTCCAGCGCCAGCAGAACTTCCTCGACGGCCTGGTCGAGGGCAGGGGAGCGGATCCGGAGTTCGCCAGGGAGGCGCGCGAGGCGCTCGGCATCGGCCCCGACGAGGTGGTCGTGTGCGTGGTGGCACCGTTCATCGATCCGCTCGACGAGCCGCTGCGGGCACCGGAGGACCGGCTCGAGCGCGCTGGCCTCAGCTCGCACTGGCATGTTCGGGGCGGCAACTTCTTCGGCCTGATCCCGAGCGGGGCGCTGACCGTGCCGCAGCTGGTCCAGGTGCTCGAGCCGTGCGTCGCCGGCCGGGTCGGCCTCGCCCCGTGCGCCGACGGGCTGGCCGGGTTCGCCACCGCCTACCAGCTCGCGTCCCGGACCGCCGAGTCCCTTCCCCGCGGCACCCAGCGACTTGCTCCGCTCACCGACCGGCTGCCGGAGGTGCTGCTCGCGGGGAGCCCGGAGGTGCTGCCGGTGCTGGTGGCCGAGACCGTCGGCCCGCTGCTGCAGCAGTCGCCGCCGCTGGCCCGAACGCTGCTGGAGACCCTCGAGGCCCTGCTCGCCCACGACGGCTCACCGACGCACGCCGCGGAGGCGCTGTTCTGCCACCGCAATACGGTGATCTACCGGATGAAGCAGATCGAGTCCCTCACCGGGCGGACCCTGCAGCGCCCGCAGGACAAGTTCGAGATGGCGCTGGGCCTGCTGGCGACCGGGCGTGCCTTCACCGGCCGCTGACCGGCCCGCGCCGCTACCGTCGCGGATCAGCGCCGCGGGAGCGCCGAGGCGGACGGGTCACCCCCAGGAACGACGCGATGGTCGTGGTGAACCAGGTGGGATCGTCGAGCCAGAGGAAGTGGGCGGCTCCGGGCAGGGTGGCGAGGGTGGCGTTCGGGAACAGTCCGGCGAGCTCGGCCACGACGCGCGGGGGGCTGTTCACATCGACTTCTCCGGCGAGCAGCAGGACCGGCGCGCCGAGGGTGGCCAGTGCCGCGCGGGTGGCTTCGGGGTGGAAGGCGCCCTCGGCGCCGTAGATGGCGGCGGCCCGGGTGTTGCGCCGCGTCTCGCCACTCACGTGGTGGGCTTGTGTCGCGGCGTCCCACCGGCCGTAGACGAAGGGGGTGAGGGCGGCCCGGTCGCCGTCCGTGGCCTGGCCGGCGTTGATCCTCTCGAAGGCCGCCGACGCCGGCCCGAACCAGGACTCGCCTTCGCGGAGCCGCACCACCTCGCGCCGGTCGTCGGCGGTGGCGGCGAGGCCGAGGGCGTAGGTGCTCGGCGCCACCAGGACGAGCTTGTCGATGTGCTCGGGGTACCGGGCCGCGTACAACACGGCGAGGTTCGTACCCCCGGAGTGCCCGAGCAGGTTCACGCGATCGAGGCCGAGATGCTCGCGCAGCGCCTCGACGTCGTCGACCAGGCGATCGCAGCGGTACGTGCCTGGGTCGGCCGGTGTCGCCGACTGCCCGGTGCCGCGGTGGTCCAGCAGGATCAGCCGAAGGCGCGCGGACAGGCCGCCGAGGTCGCCGAGGTAGTCGGAGTCCTGCATCGGACCGCCCGGCAGACACACCACCGGGGTGCCCTCGCCGAGCACGTGGTAGGCGAGTTTCGTTCCGTCGTTCGCGGCGAGGGCAGGCATGGACGGGATCGTCCCAGCGCCACCCCGACCGGGCAATCGAGATTCCCGTGGCGCGTACCCACCACGCGCCGGCACGGCGGGCGCTCAGCGTGCGGCCAGGTAGTCCAGGACCAGGTCGCCGAGCAGGGTCCGGTGCTGCGCGCGGCGTTCGGGGTCGAGCATGTCGCGCTTGAAGATGGCCTGGAACGTGTGCCGGTTCGCGATCCGGAACACGCAGAACGAGCTGATCACCATGTGGATGTCGAGCGGGTCGACGCCGCCGCGGAAGACGCCGGCCGCGTGCCCGCGGTCGAGGATGCGGGCCAGCACGTCCAGTGCCGGGTTGGCGAGGCCGGACAGCGCCGTCGACCGGGCCATGTGCTCGGCGTGGTCGATGTTCTCGATGCTCACCAGCCGGATGAAGTCCGGGTGCGACTCGTGGTGGTCGAAGGTCAGCTCGGCCAGCTGGCGCATGGCGTCGACCGGGTCGAGGTGCTCGATGTCGAGCTTCTGCTCGATGGCCCGGATCCCGGCGTAGGCGTGCTCGAGCACCTCGACGTAGAGCTGCTCCTTGTTGCCGAAGTAGTAGTAGATCATCCGCTTGGTGGTGCTCATCTTCGCGGCGATCTCGTCCACCCGGGCCCCGGCGTAGCCCTTGTCGGCGAAGTCGCGGGTGGCGACGTCGATGATCTCCGCGCGGGTCCGCCCGGCGTCGCGGGTGCGTTCCGCGCCGCCGGCGGGTCGGGGCGGCTGTCCGGCCAACGACTCGCCTCTCGTCTCGCTTGTCGTCACGTGTCGTCACTGTAGCGCCGGCCCGGAGCCACGCGGCTCAGGCGAGACCGGCGCGCAGCCGGAGCAGCCGGCGCATCGCGACGATGCCGGACAGCGGGCCGACCGCCAGCACGGCGAACGCCCACTGCCACCCGACGGCGCCCGCCAGCACCGGGACGAGCCAGATCGTGCCGCCGGTGAGCAGGAACCCCATCGCCACCTGCAGGGTCAGGGCGGTCCCGACGACGCTCCGGTCGGCCAGCTCCGTGCCGAGGGCGGAGAACTGCACCGAGTCGCCGACGACGCTGTAGCCCCACAGCAGGCCGACCGCGACGAGCAGCCACAGCGGCGCCGCGAGGAACAGCCCGATCGTGGCGGCACACTCGGCCGAGACCCGCCATCATGCCGATGGCCGTGCGCTCCCGACCCCAGCGGTCGCCGAGCACCCCGCCCGGGTAGTTGGCGACGGCGCCGGCGACGAACACGGCGAAGGTGACGTACGCGGCGCGCACCGGGTCGGCGCGGCCGTGCCGGTCCAGCGCGGCGGAGAAGAACGGCAGGAACCACGCCCACATCGCGTAGAGCTCCCACATGTGGCACAGGTAGCCGACGGACGCGAGGCGGGTGCCGCGGTCGCGCCGGATCCGCCGGATCTGGCGCGGGTCGAACACCGCCTTTCGGGAACGGGTACGGGCCTTCCCGGACGGCCGCCAAGGTGATCGCGCCGCCGACCAGCGTGAGCACGGACGTCGCCACGATGACCAGGCGCCAGTTCAGCCCACCGAGGCCGTTGACCAGATGCGGCACGCCGGAGCTGACGCTCAGCGCGCCGACCAGCAGCCCCATCGCGGCGCCCCGGCCGAGGCGGGACCAGGTGGAGATCAGCTTGAGCGCGGGCGGGTAGACGCCGGCGATGAAGAACCCCGTCGCGAACCGGGTCAGGGCACCCTAAATTACGTCGCTATTGACATTACTGACCTTCGGCGGTGAACACGTACGACCCGGCCGGCAGGTGGAACGTCCCGGCCGCGGTGGGCACCGCCTCGGCGGGATAGGTGATCGTCGACGGCTGGGTGGTGGGGACCTTGACGGTGGCCGAGGTGCCGGTCGGGACCGTCACCCGCAGCGTGAGCGTGCCCGCCGACACCGACCACTCGCTGACCGCCGCCCCGTACGGCGTCTCGTACCCGGAGCGGGCCGAGGTCAGGCCGCCGCCCGGTTTCGGGGCGACGAGCAGGCTCTCGTAGCCCGGGCTTGCCGGGCCGAGCCCGCCGACCTGGCGGTAGAGGAAGTCGCCGACCGAGCCGAGACCGTAGTGGTTGAACGAGTTCATCCCCGGGTCGTTGAAGGAGCCGTCGGAGCGGATTCCGTCCCAGCGTTCCCAGATGGTCGTCGCGCCGTTGCTCTGCATGTAGCCCCAGCCGGGGAAGTCCGGCTGCAGCAGGATCTGGTACGCCGTGGCGACGTGGCCGTGGTCGGCCAGCACCGGCAGCAGGTTCTCCACGCCGAGGAACCCGACCGACAGGTGCCCGCCGGTCGCGGCGACCTTCGCGGCGAGCTTGTCGGCCGCGGCCTGCCGCCGATCCGAGGGCAGCAGGCCGAACGCCAGCGCCAGCACGTAGCCCGTCTGGGTGTTCGCCCCGACGGTGCCGTCGGCCGCGGCGAACCGGTTGGTGAACGCGGCCGCCACCTGGTCGGCGAGCCGGCCGTACGAGGCGGCCTCGGCGGTGCGGCCGGTGGCGGCGGCCATCCGGGAGACCAGCCGGGCCGACCAGCCGAAGAACGCCGTGGAGATCAGGTCCTGCGCGGTGTTGTCGTTGACGTTGAGCCAGTCGCCGTAGGTCCACTGGTCGCGGATCAGGTCGCTGCCCGAGGTGTCGCGCAGGTAGTCGACCCAGCGGGCCATGGCGGCGAAGTGCTCGTCGACCACGCGGGTGTCGCCGTAGCGCTGCCACATCGTGTACGGCACGATCACGCCCGCGTCGCCCCAGCCGGCCCGGCCGGCGCTGTCCAGCACCGCCGGCACGACGTCGGTGTAGGCGCCGTCGGCCCGCTGCGCGTCGACGAGATCGTCGGCGAACTTGTCGAGGAATGCCTGCGTCGCCAGGTTGAACGTGGCGGTGCCGGCGAAGATCCCGATGTCGCCGGTCCAGCCGAGGCGCTCGTCGCGCTGCGGGCAGTCGGTCGGGATGGAGAGCATGTTGGACCGCTCGCCCCAGACGATGTTGTGCTGCAACTGGTTCACCAGCGAGTTGGAGGTCGTGAGCGTGCCGGGCTGTCCGCCGCTCGTCCACGCGGCCCGGCCGGTGATCATGTCCGCGGTGGGTGTGACACCCGCGGGCAGGCCGGTCACCTCGACGTACCGGTAGCCGTGCACGGTGAACCGCGGCTCGTAGGTCTCCACGCCGCCGGTGCCGGCCAGGGTGAACCGGTCGGTGACCTGCGCGCCCCGTATGTTGGCCAGGTACACCGTGCCGTCGGGGTTGAGCACCTCGGCGTGGCGCATGGTGACCGTGGTGCCAGCCGGCCCGCGCACCGCGAGCCGGTTCCAGCCGGTGAGGTTCTGCCCGAGGTCGAACACCCACACGCCGGGCGTCGGCTGGGTGATCGCCGTCGGCCGGAACTCCTGCTGCACGGTCACCCCGTTGTCCACCTGGGACACGAGCGCCGGCTTGGCGTCGGTGCGCACGACGGGCGCGGACCAGGCGCTGTCGTCGAAACCGGGACCGTCCCAACCGGACACCGCGAGCCGGGCGTCGTAGGTCTCGCCGTGGTAGAGGTCGTCGGCGCGGATCGGTCCGCTGGTCACCTTCCAGCTGTTGTCGGTGCGCACCGTCGTGCTCGTGCCGTCGGTGAAGGTGAGCCGCAGCTGCGCCGAGTACCAGGGCCGCGTGCCGTACCGCTGGCTGCCGGCTATGCCGAGGCTGCCCGAGTACCAGCCGTTTCCCAGCCACGCGCCGAGTGCGTTGGCACCGTGGCGGATCTGCCCGGTCACGTCGAACACCTTGTACTGCACGCGTTTGTTGTAGTCGGTCCACCCGGGCGCGAGCACCTCCGCGCCGACCCGCGCGCCGTTGAGCCGGGTCTCGTGCAGGCCGAGCGCGGTGGTGAGCAGCCGCGCGCTCGCGACCGGCTTGTCGACGGTGAAGCCCTTGCGCAGCAACGGGGACGGCTGGGCCACCCGGACGTTGGCCGCCCACGGCCCGCTGCCGTAGGTGGCCAGCGCCCGCGCGGCCGGCCAGGCGCTGTCGTCGAAGCCGGTCCGCTCCCAGCCGGCCGGGCCGCTCTGGCCGGCCTTCCAGCCGGCGTCGGTGACCACCGTCTGTCCATCCTGGACGGTGAGCTTGCCGATGAGCCCGGCGGGGGACTGGGTGGTGTTCTCGCTCCGCACGGCGATCGTGTTGGTGCCGGCGACGAGCCGGCCGGTCAGGTCGACGACGGCGGCGCTCTTCCATGACTCGAACACCCGCGGCGAGGCGCTGACCTGCGTGCCATTCACCCACACGTCGGCGGTGTCGTCGCCGGTGACCACGAGCGTGGCGCGGGCCGGCGCCGCGGCGAGGTCGAGGGTGCGCCGGAAGTACCGGGTCGCCGGCGGCACCCCGGCGGCCGGATCGCCCTCGGGGAACCAGATCCAGCTCGCTCCGGTGAGGTCGGGCGCGACCGCGGCCTGGCCGATGAAGTCGGCGGTCCACTCCGACGCCGGTGCGCGCAGGCCGGTCTCGAAGGTGTGGGTCGGGCTCCAGGCGCCGGCCCGGCCCTGGCCGTCCCACACCCGGACGCGCCAGGAGTAGCGGGTGAGCGAGGTCAGCGCGGGGCCGCCGTAGACCACGTCGACCTGCTGGCCGGACGCGACTCGCCCGCTGTCCCAGATGTCGCCGGCGTCGGTCGACACCACGACCTGGTAGGCGGCCTGGCGTTGCTGTGCCGTGGCGGACGCCAGCTTCCAGCCGAACCGCGGCCGTTCCGCGTCGACACCGAGCGGGTTCGCCCGGTGCTCGACGGTGCCGCTCGCGACCCGCAGCGGCGACGCGGTGTCCAGGTCGGGTGCCGCGACATCGCTGCTCCACGGCGAGATCCCGTAGGTGCCGAGGTCGGTGGCGGCCGGCCAGGAGCTGTCGGCGAACCCCGGTAGCTCCCACCCCTCGCCGACCGTGCGGTCGGCCTTCCAACTGCCGTCGGTGACCAGGTCGGTCGTGCCGCCGGCGGTGGCGACACGCACGCGCCCGATGACCCCGGCCGGTCCCGTCGCGGTGTTGCGCGCGGCGATCGCGATCGTGTTGGTGCCGGCGGTGATCGCAGGCCGGAGGTCGACGAACATCGCGCGGCGCCAGGAGTCGTCGCCGCGGGCCGAGGCGGCGAGCGGCTTGCCGTTGAGCCAGACGTCGACCGTGTCGTCACCGGTCACGACGAGCTGGGCGTCGCTGACCGCGCCGGCGGCCACGACGAAGGTCGTGCGGAAGTATCGGTGGGCGGCGGGCGCGCTGACGCGCGGGTCGCCCTCCGGGTACCAGACCCAGTGCGCCCCGGTCAGGCCGACCGGTGCGGCGGCGCTCGCGAGCCCGCCCGGTACGGCGAAGACGGACAGGACCAGGGTCGTGACAAGCACGGCGACCACCGCGCGGCGGCTGTTCCGGGGCATGGCAGGGCTCCCACTCAGCAGACCGACGTCTCAGATTTAAACGTTTCATTTGACAGGGTGTGCACAACTGTAATCACCGTGTCACGCGCACGCAACGGTCGGACTCGTACCGGGTAGGAGCTCCTTGTGCCGCAACGAAAAGGTGGCAGGACCGATGACCGGGTGGCGCACCGGTTCGGCCTGTCCACTCCGATCGGTCCTACCGCAAGGATCGTGGGGTGACCCAACAGCCGAAAGATCGACCGCGGTCCGATGGAAACCGGGTGCCGTGCCCGTCGCGACGGGCACGGCAGGTGGCACGTCCGCGACTTCGCGAGCGCCCGCGCGGTGCTCCGCGGCACCGACACCGTCCAGGCCGGTCTCGGGGTGGCGAAGGTGGCGAAGCTGTCCGCACAAGTGTCCCGGCGCGCACATCGCCATCCAGGAGTCGGACATCTTCCTCTCGACGCTGTTCGCCCTGGACGGCGTGCGGATGACCACCCCGCCGCGCGTGTCGTTCAACGAGGACTTCGCCAGCTACGCGCCGCACGGCCTGACCGTCTCAGTAGGACGGTGAGGCCGCAGGCCCTGGTGAAACACTTCGCGGATGTGTACCGTCCGGCTCATCCCGCCGTCGACGTTGGGAGAGTCGTGCGAACTCGCAGCCTGCCCGCCGGAGTCGTGCTCGTTCTCGCCGCGACCCTGCTCGCCGGCACACCCGCACACGCGTCGCCGGACCGCCGGCTGCCGATCGTGTTCGTGCATGGCAACTCCGGGTCGGCCGCACAGTTCGAGACCCAGTTCCAGCGCTTCGCCAGCAACGGGTACCCGCGGGAGCTGCTGTTCGCCTACGAGTACGACACGAGCGTGCCGGACAACACGGTGGCCGTCGCGGAGCTGGAACCCTTCATCGACGATGTGCTGGCGCGCACGGGAGCCGGCCAGGTGCTGGTGGCCGCGCACTCGCGGGGTACGACCGTCAGCCACGCCTACCTCGCCGACCCCGCGCACGCCGCCGAGGTCGCGAAGTACGTCAACCTCGACGGCCGCAGCTCCGACACGCCACCCGGTGGCGTGCCAACGCTCGCGGTGTGGGGTGAGTGGCAGTCACCGCCGGACCCGATCCGCGGCACGGTCGGGTCCATCGGCGGCGCACGGAACGTCTACAACAGGCAGTTCGGCCACACCGAGACGGCGTCGTCGGCGAAGACGTTCGGCGACATCTACCGCTTCTGGTTCGGCCGGAGCCCGGCCACCACCGACGTCCTGCCCGAGCCGCCCGGCCGGGTCGAGGTCGCCGGCCGGGCGGTGCTGTTCCCGGAGAACATCGGCTACGCCGGCGCCGAGCTCGAGGTGTGGGAGGTCGACGCCACCACCGGCCGGCGCCGCGAGCGGCGCCCGGAGGCCACCTACCCGATCGACGAGACCGGCGCGTTCGGCCCGTTGTGGGTGCACGGCAAGAAGAGCTACGAGTTCGCCGTCACCCGCGAGGACGGCTCCGTCCATCACTTCTACCAGCGGCCGTTCACCCGGGACGACTACTTCCTCCGGCTGAACACCGGCCGGCCGGGCGCCGGGCTGGAGGCGTTCACCAAGCACGATCCCCGGCACGTCAACCTGACCTTCGTGCGCGCTCGCGAGATGTGGGGCGACCAGCCCGACAGCGACGTGCTGACGGTGGACCGGCTCCGCGACGGCACACCGCCGCTGAACGTCCTCACGCCGAGCGTGGCCCCGCGGACGAGCCCCGGCGGCCAGGGCGGCAACACCGGCGAGGTCAACGCGCTGTTCCTCACCGACGTCGGCGCCCGCACGGCCACCGGCTACGCGGATCCCGACCAGCGCACCGATCTCGGGAAGAACCAGCTGTTCCCCTTCGACAACCTGACGTTCCTCGCCGCCGCGGACGTGTACGTGCCCGCCGACACGCCGGCGAGGGGAACGGTGCGGCTCGCCCTGACTCCGCGCGGCGGCCGGACCGCGGCGGTCGTGAACGTGCCCGCCTGGCCGTCGGACGTTCACCGGATCTCGGTCACGTTCCCCGACCCCGGCCAAGGCCGGTGCGACTGAGCACCGCGCCGAGCACGACCCCGACCACGACGAGGCAGCCGCCGGTGATCGCCGCGATCACCGGCGGCTGGTCGGGATCTCCAGGTACCCGGTGATGCCGAGGATCCGGGACAGGCCCCAGGGGAGCAGGGCGAGCTGGTCGTTCCACAGGGTCATGGCGCGTTCGAGACCGAGCACGGCGACGAGCCCGCCCAGCGCGGCCGGCGGCAGGCCGGTCGCGACCAGGATCCGGCCGGCCGCGCGGGCGCGGGTCATGCCGTACCCGTTGCGCAGCACGGCGTAGGCGGTCACGAAGACGGCGAGGAACGCGGCGAACGCCACCGTGACGTACACCGAGCGGGCGCCGGGCTCGGTCCAGAACGCGAACCAGTAGTGGCCGGGTCCGCGCGGCACGAGCGCGAGAAGCAGCACCACGGTGCGCAGCAGGGCCAGGCCGCCGACCGCGGCCAGCAGCATCTGACCGGGCACGGTCGAGCTATTGCGTCCATTGGACGTAACTTTGCCTCAAACCGTACAAACTTTCGTTGACCGTCGACGAAAGTATTCGTAAGTTCGGCTCCACGGGCTGTCCAGCCGAGGCGAACCCCTGCCGCCTCAACGGCCCCGAGGAGCAACGATGCACCTGTCCATCGACAAACCGTTCCGCCGTGCGCTGCCGGCGGCACTCGTCGTGCTGGCCACGGTCGGCGCCGGCCTCGTCATCGCGCCCGCGCGGGCGCACGCGGACGTCCCACCCCAGGAACCGGGCGTGACCCTGCGCGTGTTCGACGTGCAGGTCGGCCTGAACGAGATCTGCACCCTGAAACCCGGGCAGACCCCCAACGTCGACAAGCTGATGCCGACGATCGACTGGACCACCACCGAGGACTTCGGCATCGGCGACTACTTCGTCTCCGAGGTCACCGGCAACATCAGCGTCGCGACCGCGGGCACCCACGACTTCCGGCTCACCAGCGACGACGGGTCTCGCCTGCGCATCGACGGCACCGTCGTGATCGACCACGACGGCCTGCACTCGCCGACGTCCAAGGACGGCTCGGTCGCGCTGACCGAGGGCTACCACGCCCTGCGGATCGACCACTTCGACAACCAGGTCGACCAGCAGATCACGCTGGAATGGCGGCCGCCGGGCGCATCGGACTTCGTCGTGGTGCCGAGCTCCGTGCTGAGCACGGACGCGGGCGTCGTGCGGGTGACCGCGCCGGGGCGCAAGGAGTGCGAGGGCGTCACCGACACCCCGGGCGACGGCCTGCCGCTCACCGGCGTGCACCCGAACTACACCTTGACCAACCTGCGCCCCGACGGGTTCGAGCCACAGGTGAGCGCGATGGACTGGCTGCCCGACGGCCGGCTGGCCATCGCCACGTGGGGCGGTACGGACAACGAGCTCGGCGAGGTCTACCTGCTGAGCAACGTCACCGGCAGCACCGACCCGTCACAGGTGCTGGCGCAGCGGATCGCGAGCGGTCTCAAGGAACCGATGGGCATCAAGTACGTCGACGGCAAGCTGTACGTGTCGGAGAAGAACGGGCTCGTCGAGCTGAACGACACCAACGGCGACGGCGTGACCGACGACTACCGCACGATCGCCACCTGGCCCTTCGGCGGCAACTTCCACGAGTTCGCGTTCGGGCTCCTGTACCGGGACGGCTTCTTCTACCTCAACCTGTCCGTGGCCATCGACTACGGCGGCGCCACGACCGACCCGCAGCCCGCGCCGACCGCGGCACCACCGTCAAAGTCGACCGGAACACCGGCGCGGTGTCCTATGTGGCCGGTGGGCTGCGCACCCCGCACGGCATCGGGTGGGGTCCCGGCGGCGACGTCTTCGTCACCGACAACCAGGGCGGCTGGCTGCCGTCGTCGAAGCTGGTGCACATCAAGCAGGACCGGTTCTTCAACCACTACATGAACCCGGACGGCCCGTTCGACTCCCAGCCGGTGACCCAGCCCGTGCTGTGGCTGCCGCAGAACGAGATCGCCAACTCGCCGAGCAACCCGGTCCTGCTGAGCGAGGGCGTCTTCGCCGGGCAGATGCTGTTCGGTGACGTGACCTACGGCGGCATCCAGCGGGCGTACCTGGAGCAAGTGAACGGCGAGTACCAGGGCGCGGTCTTCCGCATGACGCAAGGACTCGAGGCGGGGGTGAGCCGCATGAGCCTCGGGCCCGACGGCGCGATCTACACGGGCGGCATCGGCGCGGGCGGCAACTGGGGCCAGCCGGGCAAGCTCAGCCACGGCCTGCAGAAGCTGACCCCCAACGGCGCCAACACCTTCGACATCCTCGCGATGCGGGCGGTCCAGGGCGGCTTCGAGCTCGAGTACACCCAGCCGCTGTCGGCCGAGACCGCGCAGGACCTCGCGGCGAGGTACGAAGCCAGCCAGTGGCGCTACGTGCCCACCGCCGACTACGGCGGCCCGAAGGTCGACGAGCAGGCGCTGACCGTGACGTCCGCGTCCCTGTCCGCAGACCGCAAGAAGGTCACCCTCGCGCTGTCCGGTCTGCAACCGGGTCGCGTGGTCCACGTGCGGTCGCCGCGGCCGTTCGCGGCGGAGTCCGGTGAGTCGCTGTGGAGCACCGAGGCCTGGTACACGCTCAACTCCATGGTCGGCAACACCGGACAGGCCACGGAGTACGAGGCGGAGACGGCCGGGCTGAGCGGCGGTGCCGCGGTCAACACCGACCACACCGGCTACTCGGGCACCGGCTTCGTGGACGGGTACTGGACCCAGGGTGCGACCACCACGTTCAACGTCAGCGCGCCGTCCGCCGGCACCTACAACGTCGGGCTCCGCTACTCCAACGGCCCGAACCCGGTCGCCGGCACCAAGACGGTGAGCCTGTACGTCAACGGCACCAAGGTGCGGCAGCTGCCGCTGGCGAGCACCGGTGACTGGGAGACCTGGGCGACCCACACGGAGGCCGTCGCGCTGGACGCCGGCTCGAACTCGGTGGCGTTCAGGTACGACAGCGGCGACGACGGCAACGTCAACCTCGACAAGATCACCGTCGGCTCGGGGCGCGGATCGTGCTGTTCGACGGGACGAACCTCCACGCCTGGGAGGCGCGCTCCGGCGGCGCGGCGACCTGGCCGGTGGCGGACGGCTCGATGGAGTCGCTCGGCGGCGACATCCGGACGAGGCAGAAGTTCGGCGACTTCCGGCTGCACGTCGAGTGGTACGAGCCCGAGTACCCGCCGGAGGTCACCGGGCAGGCCAGGGGCAACAGCGGCATCTTCCTGCAGGAGCGCTACGAGCTCCAGGTGCTCGAGTCGTTCGGTGACACCACTCCCGCGTCGAACGAGGCGGGCGCGATCTACTCGAAGCGGGCGCCGGACAGCAACGCGGCGACGGCGTCCGGGACGTGGCAGACCTACGACGTCACGTTCCGCGCGGCTCGCTTCGACGCCGCCGGGAACAAGACCGCCAACGCTCGGGTGACAGTCGTCTGGAACGGCGTCGTCGTGCACGACGACGTGGAGATCGACGGCGGCACCGGCGACAGCCTGCCGGAGGACGCGGCACCGCAGTCGATCCGCCTGCAGGACCACGGCGATGCCGGCGCGAACCCGCGCTTCCGCACCATCTGGGTCGAGCCCTTGGCCTGACCCGGCCCGACCAGGACGGGCTCGGCGACCATCCGGCCGCCGGGCCCTACCCGGTCGCCAGCACGTCCTCGAGCTCCGCCACGGCCGTGGTCAGCTCCTCGGCGAAGCGGTGCATCTGGTCGGCCACGTGCCGCGGGGTGCTCAGGTAGATGTTGAGCCCGTCGGGCAGCAGCACGTAGGCGACCCCGATGCACTGCGGGCTGGTGGAGCCGAAGCCGAAGTACTGGATGTTCGCCGACGGCGCGGAGCTGGTGCTCAGGTAGTCGTCGCGCATGACGAGCCAGCCGGGACTCTCGTAGAGCGCGATCGGCTCGGTGGCGCCGGCCCGCTCGGCGATCAGCTGCAGCTCCCAGAGGTGCTGCTCGGGAGCGTCGCCGGCCTGGCACTCCTTCGCCAGGGCCACGTGCTTGGCCGCCGCGGCCCGGAAGGCGGCCGAGCGGGCGGCCCGGTCGGCGCTGTCGTCGTCCATTGTGGACACGAAGGTCAGCACCTCGGGGGTGACGACGCGCATCGCCTCCGTGCGGCCGTGCCGGTACTGGCGGGTGGCGATCGACTCGTAGGTGGCGCCGGTGAGTCCCTTCGCCCGCCGGTGGGCGAGCTGGTAGGCCATCTGCACGAACGCGTCCGGGGACATGCCGAGCTGCTTCGCCCTGCTCGCCCCGAAGTCCGCGAACGACACCGTCCGCGTCGCGGTGGCGTCGGCGTACGCGGCGAACGACTCGCCGGCCTCCCGCGCGGTCCGGCCCAGCGTGGCGTCGAGGGTGAGCTCGATGCGTGTCGCGGTGGGCACCCCGGTCGCGGCGGGCGGGCCGGCGGGCGCCGTGTCGAGCTCTGCGGTCAGCATGATGTCGACGAAGCTGAGGATCGTGGTGCCGTCCAGACCGCAGTGCTCCACGTTGATCCCCGCGGTGCCGTCGGCGAACACGACCAGCGAGAAGGACTTGTCGAACCACCGGTTGCCGCTGTTGCCGTGCAGCAGCCCGTCGCAGGCCTGCTGGGTGTCCGCGGGCGAGACGTCCTCCAGGCACAGGCCGAACAACGCGGTCTCGAGCTCCTCGAATGCCGCCGCGTTGCCGGGGTCCGCGAGCAGGGTCTGCCTCGCGCCGGCCCACTCCGCCCTTGCCATCGTGGTGAGGTGCCCGGCGGCGGTGGCCGGGTCGGCCAGGACCTCGCCGGTCTTCATGATCGTGTGGAGCGCGGCGGCGAGGCTCTCGCGGTCGTAGGGCCGACCGTCCGGGTCGAGCACGTCCAGCCGGAACGGGGTGCCGCGGAAGAACACCACGAGGTGCCGGGCGGTCGAGGGCCCCGGCCACTCCTCGCTGTAGGGCGCCCGGACGGTGTCCTGCACGGCGCCGGGGATCCGGGTGGTGGAGAACAGGAACTTGTTCTGCACCATGGACAACGGCCGGCCGCGCTGGACGGCAGGCGGAACCGACTCGTCGTCAAGACGTAGCTTGTAGTCGACCGCCGCGGCCACGAGCGTGGCGGCCCGCTCCACCTGGTCCTGGCCGGAGTCGTGGAACAGGAAGAAGAAGTTGGCGTTGAGCGCGATCCGGTCCCGGCGGCCGAGGTAGCGGTAGGGCCAGAACTCGTCCAGCCAGCTGCCCACGTCGGGCCGCGCGTCGTAGCGTTCCAGGGCCGCCTGCAGCTCGTGGGCGGGGCTCTGCGGCGCGAGGAACGCCGCCACCGCGTCCTCGGTCCGCGCCCGCTGCGTCGCGGTGAGCAAGGGCGCGGACCATTCGAGGAACCGCCGGCAGGTGTCGGCCAGAGCGGGGACGGGCACCCGAGGGAGGTGCTCCTCGTTGCCGAAGGTGCGCGGGGACGGGTTGGGGTTCACGGTTGTCCTCGGGTCTCGACGGGCTCGGAAAAGTAGAGCTGGGCGCAGAGCCAGCCCTCGGTCTCCAGTTCGTGCGGTTCCACGCCGTTCGCGCGGAGGGCGTCCAGGATCTGCTCCTGCTCCCGCGGGTCGGCGAACCTGCGCTGCTTGACCATCCCGGCGACGCCGGTGGTGCGGTAGCCCAGCGCGGCGAGGCTCTCCGCGATCGGCTCGTAGGAGAACATCCGCAGCACGAAGTGCGCCATCGCGGGGCGCCGACCGTCCGGCATGTCGGCGATCCGGGCGATGGTCCGCTCCGTGATGTAGCCGATGCACCCGGTCGAGACGACCAGGTCAACTCCGGCGAGCAGCGCGGCCTGGTGCTCGGTCGGGGCGTCCCGCTCCAGGTCCGCGGGAATCGCGTCGTCGATGAAACCGGCGGCGTGCGCGTACTCCAACGCGGGCGCCGAGGAGTCCAGCCCGATGAACCGGGCACCGCGGGACCGCCCGAGCGCCCGGTCGCGGTCGAGCAGCCCGGTGCGGTCGAGCCGGCCGGCTTCCTCGCCGGTGTAGTGGTCGTAGAGCTCGTCCATGGTCGCGTCGCACCGGTACAGCGCCGCGTTGACGCCGTAGGAGCAGCCGACGTCCAGCACGGTCGGCTGGGGGCGTTCCTCGATGAGCTTCGCGAAGTAGGGCTTCGCCAGCTGCGGCAGCTGATAGTCGAGCTCGCGCAGGGTGGCGAAGTAGGGGCGGGGATCGGGCTCGGTGTAGACGTGGTCGAGGGAGACCTTGCCGGTCGAGTCGAAGGGCACTGGTCAGCTCCTTGCCTAGTCGAGCAAGCTGTCGCCGCGGACGGCTTCCGCGGCGAGATGCTCGGACAGGACCCGGCCGAAGAGCTGCCTGGTCCGCTCGGCGCTGCCGATCACGCCGGGCCGCTGACTGTAGGCGAAGATCGCCGTGTGCCGGGCCCGGCCGCCGCGCACGGTGCTGACCCGGTGCAGCGCGAGGCGGCCGCGGAACAGCTGCAGGTCGCCCGGGCGCAGGGTGAGCCTGCGGACGAGGTGCTCGCCGTTGCCCGCCAGCACGGCGGCGACGTCGTCGACGTTCTCCTCGCCGGCGGAGCGGATGTTCGGGCAGTACTCGAAGACGCCGTCGCGGTCGGCCCGCCGGGTGAGCATGCTGACGGTGAACTCGTTGGTGTCGAAGTGCCACGGGTGCGCCCTGCCCGGCGCGATCACGTTGAGGCACAGGCCCGACAGCGGGTCGGCGAGCTCGTACAGCCCGGGCAGCGCGAAGCAGTCGGCGACGAAGCGCTGGAACACCGGGCTGGTGTAGAGCTGGTGGATCACCGAGGACACCGGGATGTGGTCGCGGGCCACGAAGGCGTTGCCGCGTTCCATGACGGTGCGGCCGGGATGGCCGTCCGGCAGCGGCGCGTCGATGGCGATGTTGTAGGCGTTGACCAGCTCGACCCGGCCGTGTGCCAGCGGGGCGATCTCGGCGCACTCCCGTTCGAGCGCGTCCAGGAGAGACGGCCGGACGAAGTCGGCAAGGACACAGCAGCCGATGTCGTCCAGCTCCGCCCTCGCGCGGGCGACGACGGCCCGCCAGGCCGGCCCGTCGGGATCGGACAGGGGGTAGCGGTCGGTGTCGACCACCTCATCCACGGACACGGCTCCCGAGATGCTCATGGAAATCATGGGTACAGCACGAGATCGTGGCACAACAGGACCAGCGGTCGTTGGTGACACACCCCACACACTCGGTAGCCGCCGAGGACTTCACCAGTTGCGGGTGATGGGTGGGGCCAGTTGGAGGACGACCGTGCGAGCGGTGCCAGCGATCCGGCTGACCGCACCGGCCACGCGACTGGCCGGCACGAAGCCGGCGGAGGAGGTGCGCCGGTGCCGCAACAGCGATACGAGTTTCGGGTGAGCGGCAGGCTTTCCGAGCGCGCGCAACACGCGGTCGGGAACTTCAGCGAGGTGCGGATCGTGCCGGACCCGCCGGAGACGATCATCTACGGTGCGGTCACCGACCAGGCCCACCTGCACGGGATCCTGGCGTTCCTGGAGAAGCTCGGGCTGCAGATCGTGTCCGTGCACCAGCTGCCCGACGAGACCGAGTGACGGCACCCGGTGTCGGTTTGGCTCGCTTCGCTCGCTGGTGAGTGGGCCTGTTTCCGGTGTCTTCCCTCCTGTGCTGCTCACTCACTCGTTCCTCGCTCGCTCCGCTGCTCGTCAGTCCAGACACCGGCGGCCCACTCACGGCCCCGTGTCGTGGCTTGCTCGGTCCGCTCGGTCACGATGTCGGGGGCGTGGTGTTCGTCGGCGGGTCGGATGGTGAACCCGTTGTAGGGGAGCAGATGCTGGCCGCGTCGCCCAGTGCGGTGGCTAGGTCGCGTGCGGCGGCGCGCAGGCCCGTGGTGTCGATCGGCTGCGCCGTCAACGCGGTCTGCACGCGGTCGAGGGCCTGCCCGGCCTCGTCCAGACCGGCGCGCGCGTCGGGCTCGACCGCGTCGCGGGCGGCGTCGAACGCGTCGGACAGCTCTCCCGCCGCCGCGCTCACCTGGTCGGCGGTCGCGTCTCCGGTGGCCAACCGGCCGACCTCGGTGACGAGCGTGCGGGCCCGGTCCGCAACGCCGGTGCATTCCGGCCGGATCCCGTCCGACGGGGCAGTGGTCGTCGGTGTCGTCGCCGGGGGCTCCTGGGCCGGTTCGCCGTTCGTGGGGGAACAGCCCACGTGCAGCAGCAGCGTCACGCAGAGCATCAGGGTCGGACGTCGAACGGTCACCCGGCCATGGTCACCGCTGGGCGATCGCGTCCGGTGTCGTCAGCGTCCTGGTCGGCATCGTCGTGCTCGCGTACCCGGTGTCCAGCGTGACCACGATGATCTGGCTGTTCGGCATCGCCCTTGTCGTGATCGGTCTGACCGCGGTCGTGGGCGCGTCGTTCGGGGTCAGCCGCGGCCGGGCCACGTCCCGCGTCTCGCACGCCGCGGGCCCGGCCACCCCGTGAGGGTGTGTGCGACGCCGACATCAGACATGCGGTGATTGTGGATGTTCACTACGTGGAGCTGATCTGGGCCGCGCCGTAGGTTCACCAGCATGACTGCTGGGGATCTCTCCGGAAGACGTGCGCTGGTCACCGGAGCGGCCAGCGGAATCGGCCGGGCCTGCGCCACGCGGCTCGCCGCCGCCGGGGTGAAGGTGGTGGCCGCGGACCTGGACGCCGGCGCGGTCCAGCGGGTGGCCGCGGAGATCGACGCGCAACCGGTGGTCGTCGACCTCTCCGATCTCGACTCCGTCGACCGGCTCGACCTCGACGTCGACATCGTCGTCAACAACGCCGGGCTGCAACACGTCGCGGCGATCGAGGAGTTCCCGCCGGAGCGGTTCTCCTACATCCTGCGGGTGATGCTGGAGGCCCCGTTCCGGATCGTGCGGGGCGCCCTGCCGCACATGTACGCCCAGGGCTGGGGCCGGGTGGTCAACATCTCCAGCGTGCACGGGCTGGTCGCCTCGCCGTTCAAGGTCGCTTACGTGGCCGCCAAGCACGGGCTCGAAGGGCTGTCCAAGGTGATCGCGCTCGAAGGGGCCGAGCACGGCGTCACGTCCAACTGTGTCAACCCTTCCTACGTGCGGACGCCGCTCGTGGAGAACCAGATCGCCGCGCAGGCCGAGGTCCTCGGCATGGAGCCGGGCCAGGTCGTCGACGAGGTGATGCTCGGGCCCGCGGCGGTGAAGCGGCTGATCGAGCCGGCGGAGGTCGCGTCGCTCGTGGTGTACCTCTGCGGCGCCGACACCTCCGGCGTCACCGGGGCGTCCATGCGGATGGACGGCGGCTGGACCGCCCGCTGACGCATCACCGGGCGAGCCGAAGAACCGGGGCGAGGGGCTATGGGAACCATCGGCGGCATGTTCTGGAACGACTTTCTCCGGCTGCTCACCCGGGACGCCGCCGCGGTCGAGTTCGAGGGCCCGTTGCTCGCGGCCCGGTCGGGCGGCGCGCCGCCGGAGGTCGTGGCGGAGCTAGCGGAGGGCAAGCGGCTCGCCCTCCAGGTCCGCGAGGTGCTCGCCAGCCGCCGGCGCAGGGAAGGCCAGCTGACCGCGTTGTTCGAGACCGCGGGCGACCTCGCGCGGCTCACCGACCTGGACTCGGTCCTCTATGCGATCGTTCGCCGGGCCCGCCAGCTGCTCGGCACCGATGTCGCCTACCTGACGATGCACGACACCGAGCGCGGCGACACCTACATGAAGGTCACCGACGGCTCCACCTCAGCCGCCTTCCAGAAGCTGCGGCTCGGGTTCGGCGAGGGGCTCGGTGGGCTCGTCGCGCAGACCGGGATGCCCTACGTCACCGCCAACTACACGACCGATCCCCAGTTCCGGCACACCGGCGGGATCGACTCGGCCGTCGACGAGGAGGGGTTGGCGTCGATCCTCGGTGTCCCGCTGCAGATCGGCCAGCGGGTGATCGGCGTGCTGTTCGCCGCGAACCGCACCGAGCGCCCGTTCACCAGGGAGGCGGTCGCGTTGCTGGGCTCGCTCGGCGCGCACGCCGCGGTGGCGATCGACCAGACCCGGCTGCTGGATGAGACCAGGGTCGCGCTCACCGAGCTGAACAACGCCAACCACCTGCTCCAGGCGCACAGCGCGGCGGTCGAACGCGCGGCGGCCGCCCACGACAAGATGGCGCAGCTGGTGCTGACCGGCGGCGGGGTCGCCGACGTCGCGGTCGCGACCACCGAGGTGATCGGCGGGTCCCTGCTGGTGCTCGACGAGCAGGACCGCGAGCTCGCCCGGGTCGGGGAGCCCGGCCGGGTCGAGGCGAAGAAGCTGGCCGGGGCGGTCGCCGCGTCGCGGGCGACGGGCCGCGCCGTCCGGGAGTCCGGGCACTGGCTCGCGGCGGTCTCCGCGGGCACCGAGCACCTCGGTGCCTTGGTGCTCAGCGGAATGCCGGACCTCGAGGAGCCCGATCTGCGCATCCTCGAGCGCGCCGCGGTCGTCACCGCCCTGCTGCTGCTCGCCCGGCGGTCCGAGGCCGAGGTCGAGAGCCGGGTGCGCGGCGAGCTCCTCGACGACCTGCTGCGCCGCCGCGACCTCGACCCGGCCGTGCTCGTGGCGCGGGCCCGGCGGCTCGGCGCCGACCTCGACGTGCCGTACTCGGTGTTCGTCGCCGACATCGGCAGCGCCGACCGCCAGCGGGCCACGTTCGCGGCGAACCACCTGGCCCGCACCAGGTACGGCCTCAGCGGAACCTTCGACGGCGAGCTGGTCCTGCTGCTGCCCACCGAGGAGCCGGGCCCGGTCGCCGGCACCCTCGTCCGCGAGCTGGGCTCGACCCTGTCCGCGGAGGTGACGGTAGGCGGCGCGGGCCCGGCGCGGGGCGCCCGCGACGTCGGGCCGACCCATCGCGAGGCGCAACGCTGCCTGGGCGCGCTGCGCACGCTCGGCCGGACCGGCGAGGGGGCCAGCTCGGCCGAGGTCGGCTTCGTCGGCCTGGTCCTGAGCGACCAGCCGGACGTGGCCGGGTTCGTCGAGTCGGCGCTCGGCCCGATCCTGGACTACGACGAGCGGCGGGGGACCGAGCTGGTGGGCACCCTGGAGACCTACTTCTCCCGCGGTGGCAACCTCACCCGGACCAAGGAGGCCCTGCACGTCCACGTCAACACCGTCACCCAGCGACTGGACCGGATCGCGCAGCTGATCGGCTCGAACTGGCAGTCCCCGGAGCGGGAGCTGGAGCTCCAGCTGGCGCTGCGGCTGCACCGGGTGCGGGGTGGCCGATGATCACGAGAACGCGGGCCTATGTGTGGACCGCCCACATCCGGCGTGGTGCTTGTGGACCCAGTGACCATGTTGCCGCGGTTCACCACTCCCTAGTGTCGTCGCCGTGACGAGTGCCACACCGCCCGCAGTGGAGCGGGCACAGCCGGCGATGGGGGAGACCCCCATGCTGCGAACCCGCGGACTCTCGAAGGAGTTCAACGGCTTCCGCGCCGTCAACGACGTCGACCTCAGCGTCGAGGCCGGCACCGTGCATGCCCTGGTCGGTCCGAACGGGGCCGGCAAGACCACGCTGTTCAACCTGCTGACCGGTTTCCTCAAGCCGTCGGGCGGCACCATCTCGATCGACGGCCACGACGTGACCGGCATGCGCCCCGAGCGGATCGCCCAGCGTGGCGTCGCCCGCTCGTTCCAGATCACCAGCCTCTTCGAGGAGCTCACCCTCGCCCAGCACGTCGAGCTCGCGCTGCTCGGCCGCGACGGTGAGGGCTACCGCTTCTGGCGCTCCGACAAGCGTCTGCGCCGCTACCGCGCGGAGACCGAGCGGCTCCTGGAACAGGTCGGGCTCGCCGGGCGGGCCGGGGTGACGGCCGGAAGCCTCGCCTACGGCCAGAAGCGGGCGCTCGAGCTGGCCCTCGCGCTGGCCCTGTCGCCGCGCCTGCTGCTGCTCGACGAGCCGACGGCGGGCATGGGTGTCGAGGACGTCACCGGGACGATCGAGCTGATCCAACGGGTTCGCGAGGACCGCACGGTCGTCCTGGTGGAGCACAACATGAAGGTCGTCGGCGACCTCACGGACCGGGTCACGGTGCTGCAGTTCGGCAAGATCCTCGCCGAGGGCTCCTACGAGCAGGTGCGGGGCGACCCCCACGTCATCACCGCCTACCTGGGAGAGTCCGTGAGCGAGACCGGGAGAACGAGCGCCAGGCACGCGACGAGGAAAGACGGCGTGTAGCGGATGAGCGAAGCGAATGATCGGACACAGCTTGACGTCCAGGACGTTCGGGCCCGGCACGGCGAGGCCCAGGTGCTGCAAGGGGTCTCGCTCGACGTGGCGGCCGGCGAGGTGGTGACCCTGGTCGGGCGCAACGGCGCCGGCAAGACCACGCTGCTGCGCTGCCTGATGGGCCTGCACCGGTCGATGACGGGCACCGTCGTGCTCGACGGCAAGGACATCTCCCGGATGCCGTCGCACAAGCGGTGCCGGCTCGGCCTCGGCTACGTCCCCGACGACCGCGGCATCTACTCGACCCTCACCGTCGAGGAGAACCTCACCCTGCCGCCGACGACCGGGCCCGACGCCTGGTCGTTGGAGAAGGTCTACGAGACGTTCCCGGTGCTGGCGCAGCGGCGGCGCCAGTCGGGCACCCACCTCTCGGGCGGCGAGCAGCAGATGCTGTCGGTCGCGCGGGTCCTGCGGATGGGTGCCCGCCTGCTGCTCGCGGACGAGCCCACCGAGGGCCTCGCACCGCTGCTGGTCCAGCAGATCGGCGACATCATCCGCACGGTCAAGGCGCACGGGGTCACGGTCCTGCTGATCGAGCAGAACGTCCACTTCGCCTCGACCGTGGCGGACCGGCACTACCTGATCGCCCAGGGCCGGGTGGTCGAGTCACTCGACAACGCAGAGGTCAAACAGCGCGAGCACGAGCTGCTCGAGTACCTGGGCATCTGAGAACAACAGGAGGAACACACGTGGCAACCAGGCTCAAGGCAGCGGGCGTGCTCACGGCCACCATGGCGGTCGGTGCCCTGCTCGCCGGGTGCGGTGCGGGCGGTCCGCAGAGCGGCGGCGGCAAGGTCAGCGGCGACGCCATCAAGCTCGGCGTCATCACCGACCTGTCCGGCGTCTACTCCGAGCTCGCCGGGAAGAACGCCGTCGAGGCCGTGCAGATGGCGGTCGACGACTTCAAGAAGAAGCACGCCGACGACGCGGTCACCGACAACATCGAGGTGAGCTCGGCCGACCACCAGAACAAGCCGGAGATCGCCAACACGGCCGCCCGGGAGATGTACGACCGCGACGGTGTGGACGCGATCTTCGACGTGCCGACCTCGTCGGCCGCGCTCGCGGTGGCCACGGTGGCCGGGCAGAACAAGAAGCTCTACTTCAACATCGGCGCCGCCACCACCGAGCTGACCGGCAAGCAGTGCAACCCCTATACCTACCATTACGCCTACGACACCTACATGCTCGCGCACGGCACCGGGACGACCGTGACCGAGCAGGGCGCCAAACAGTGGTACATCATCTACCCGGACTACGCCTTCGGCCAGGACATGAACAAGAGCTTCACCGCGGCGATCGAAGCCGCGGGCGGCACGGTCGGCACCGCCGACCCCACCCCGTTCCCGAACGACAACTTCGCCACGTTCATGACGAAGGCACCCAACCTCTCCCCGAAGCCGGACGTGCTCGGCACGATGCAGGCCGGCGGCGACCTCGTCAACGTCGTCAAGCAGTACAACGAGTTCGGCCTGCGGGACAAGGGTGTCGACCTCGCCGTCGGGCTGATGTTCGACACGGACATCAAGTCCATCGGCGTCGCGCCGCTGGCCGGCACGCTCTTCACCACCGCCTGGTTCTGGAACATGGACGACCAGAGCCGGGAGTGGGCCGACAGGTTCAAGGAGCGCACCGGAACCCGCCCGACCTTCGACCACGCGGCCAACTACTCCGCCGCGACGCAGTACCTCGAGGCGGTCCAGCGGGTCGGAACCGACGACGCCGACGCGGTGCGCGAGGAGCTCGACGGGTACGAGTTCGAGGACTTCTTCGCCCGCGACGCGAAGTTCCGCGCGGAGGACCACTCCGTCACGCACGACTCCTACCTCGTCAAGGTGAAGGCGGAGGACCAGGTGAAGGAAGACTTCGACTTCACCGAGCTGGTCGAGAAGATCCCGGCCGGCGAGTCCTTCCGCAAGGCCTCCGACAGCGGCTGCTCGATGGGCTGATCCAGTGCCTGTCTCGGGGATCATCATGTGAGGTCGTGTGCCGACCAACGCGACCTCAGGGGATCGTGACGGCACTCAGCCACAATCAACCGGACCATCCGCGCCGTTCGCTGGGACGCAACCGACGCATTGAATTCCGGGGAGGCGCACGTGGAACTGGTGCAGCAGCTGGTCAACGGTCTGGTGAGCGGCAGCTTCTACGCCCTGCTGGCGCTCGGCCTGTCGGTGATCTTCGGCATGCTCGGTGTGGTCAACTTCGCCCACGGCGCCTTCTACATGCTTGGCGCGTTCGGCGCCTTCGTGCTCCTGGACACCGTGGGGCTGAGCTGGTGGCTCGCGCTGCTCGTGGTGCCGGTGGTCCTCGGCGTCCTCGGCATGGTCTTCGAGCGGCTGTTCGTGGCGCGGCTGGTCCGGCTCGACCCGCTGTACAACTTTCTGCTCACCTTCGGCGTCGCGTTGATCCTGCAGGACGTCGTGCGGTTGCGGTACGGGGTCGCCTCGCAGCCCTACGCCCGGCCGGAGCTGCTCGACGGGTCGGTGAGCCTCGGCCTGTTCGACTACCCGAAGTACCAAGTGTTCGTGTTCGTCTTCTCGATCGTGGTCTCGGTGCTGGTCTGGCTGGTGCTGACCAGGACCAGGGTGGGCGTGATCGTGCGCGCGTCGACGGAGCGGCCCGAGCTGACCCGCTCGCTCGGCATCGACGTGCGGCGCTGGGTCACCCCGGTGTTCGGGTTCGGGATCGCGCTGGCGGGGCTCGCGGGCGTGCTCGCGGCGCCGATGCGCGCGGTCAACTCCAGCATGGGCGGGGACCTGATCATCGTGATCTTCGCGGTCGTGGTGATCGGCGGGCTCGGCTCCGTCTTCGGCTCTGTGGCCGCCGGCTACATCGTCGGGATGCTGTCGGCGGTGGGCAACCTCTACCTCCCGGCGCTCTCGCAGAGCCTGGTGTTCATCCTGATGGCTCTCGTGTTGCTGCTGCGGCCGGCGGGACTGTTCGGTCGTGAGGAGGGCGTGCACGCATGATCATCTCCAGGCTCGTCGAGGGCCGGTCGCCCGCCGGGCGCCTCGGCCTGCTGGCCGTCGGGCTGGTGGTCGCGTTCGGGCTGCCCTGGTACATCTACCCGCCGGTGGCGCTGGATGTCGCGGCGTGGGCGTTGTTCGCGGTCGCGCTCGACCTGCTGCTCGGCTACACGGGTCTGCTCTCGTTCGGGCACGCCGCCTTCTGGGGCTCCTCGGCGTACGCCACGGGCCTCATCGCGATCGAGACGGGCATGCCTTTCTACGTGGCCGTGTTGGGCGGCGCGGTGGTGGCCGCGCTCATCGCCCTGCCGATCGCGATGCTGTCGGTACGTCGCACCGGTATCTACTTCGCGATGGTGACGCTGGCCTTCGCGCAGCTGATCTACTTCGTCGCCAACCAGTGGCGCTCGGTCACCGGTGGCGAGAACGGTCTGCAAGGGATTCCCCGGGAGCTCTTCGGCGTCGACCTGTCGGACTCGTTCTACTTCTACTATGCGGCGATTCCCTTGATACTGCTCGGGTTCCTCGGCGCGTGGCGGGTGGTGCACTCGCCGTTCGGCCGGGTGATGGTCGCGATCCGGGAGAACCCCGCCCGCGCGCGGGCGCTCGGCTATCCGGTCGACCGGTACAAGGTCCAGGTCTTCGTGGTGTCGGCGTTCCTGGCCGGCATCGCGGGTGGGGTGTACGCCGTGGGGCACGGGTTCGCCTCGCTGCAGGAGGTCTACTGGACCACCTCCGGCAAGGTGGTCGTGATGAACATCCTGGGCGGCATGGGCACGCTGTGGGGCCCGGTGCTCGGCGCGGGGATCATCGTGGCGCTCGAGGACTACCTGGCCACGGCGGGCATCGACGCCGTGGGCACGGTGACCGGGGCGATCTTCGTGGTCACCGTGCTGCTGTTCCGCAGAGGCATCTGGGGCACCGCGCGGCGCCTGCTGCTCCGGTTCCGCCGCAACCGCACCACATCCGAGCCGGTGTCCGATGAGGAGCCGCTCACCCAGGAGCCGAGCCCGACACCGGCGCCGCAGGCCTGACCGGAAGCCAGACTTTCGTGGGTGTCTGACGAACTGCCTGGCATGACAGGGTTTCAGCCACGCCTGCCTTGCCCTTTGCACGACATCATCGATGACGGCACGCATCTCACCTACGACCAGGTGTGGGACGCGTTGAAGGTCACCGACGAGGACCCGGCGAACCCGGCCGACGTCGTGATGATCTACAGCGGCGCGTCGACGGCGACTCGTTCGAGCCGCGCGACGCGGTGAAGGGCGACATCGCCCGCGGCATCCTCTACATGGCCGTGCGTTACGACGGGTTCGCCGACCTGGAGCCGAACGACGCGGTGAACAACAGCTCGGCGCCGTTCATCGACCACCCCGAGTTCGCGGAAGCCATCTGGTGAGCGGTCGGGTGCACCGGTCGGCTGCCGATCGGGCGCGCGTGCGCGTCCCAAGGGATCAATGTGGGCGCACGGTGTCGTGATCGATTGACAGGGAACTCCGGCATCCCTCCTAATTCTTTCGAACCCTGCTACCCGTAGGACGATCGAGAAGAGGGCCCGCGTGTACCCACGTGTCTTTCGCGTCGTCGCGTTGTCGTTCACCACAATGGCAGTCGCACTCGCCAGCTCCACCGTTCCCGTCCAGGCCGAGCCCGGCTCCGGTGCGCACACCGGAGTCTCGGCGGCGGGCACCGTCGCCGCGATCACCGACCGGCTCGCCCGACAGCTCGCCGCGCCACTGGCCGGCGACGCCCGGCGCGCCGGGCTGTTCTCGGCCACCGAAGCGGCGGCCACCGGAACGGCACTGTCCGGCGCCGCCGCGAGCCCGGCGCTCGACGGTGCGCTGCGCCAGGCCAACCGGGATGTGTTGGCCGCCAAGGGACTCCCCGCCGACGGGCCGTCGTTGCTGCGGCTTCGCCTGGCACATCCCGACATGCGGGCGGCGCTGAGCCGCGGGGAGGCGCCGCTGGTCGCGGCCGCCCCGGCCGACGACGTCGCCACGACCGTGACCGCGTACGCCGGCGACGGCGCGAAGGTCCTCCTCGACGCGAGGAAGGTGCCGCGGCAGCCCGTGTTCGTGGTCGAGGTCGACACCGCGAAGGCACTGCCGCTGGGCCTGGACGTGCTGCGGTCGGTCCTGGACCGGCACGGCATCACCGGCGCGCAGCCCGCCGCGGACGGCGGCTACTGGGCCACCCAGGTCCGGTCGGTGCGGCTGAACGACGACAAGGAACCGTGGATCAAGGGCGACGCGGAGATCTTCGGCATCACGGGCGGGTTCGGCCTGGACGGCAAGGTCGCGGTGGACACCGTGACGATGCCCTACCTCGACAACGACGGCACGACCTACTATCCGAACCAGCTGATCGTCCATTTCTCGGCGTACAAGTACAACCTGGCCGACTTCGTGATGATGGAGGACGACGGCGACACCAACTACCAGTCGCTCGCCGTCGCGCTGGCGAGCGCCCTGCTGACCATTGTGGACGGTGGGGCGTACGTCCCGCTGGTCAACGCGATCCTCAACGCGATCCCCGCATCCTGGTGGACGGACGACCCGGACTATGTCGACTCCTGGTACACCCTGTCCACCGCGACGGGCGGCCAGCTCAACGGCGCCGCCGGCAACGGCTCGATGAGCCTGGCGCCGTACTGGGTCGCACCTCTCTGACAACTCCGCGACACACCAAAACCCGCCGCCGCCCGCACGGGCGGCGGCGGTTCGTCGTGACGACATCTGTTCCTAGTGTATACGGTATGCAGTATGATGGAAGGAGTTGACCCAGGCACGGTGTCGTAGCGAACGGAGGCTCACGCCCCCCATGTACTCAGTCACCAACCCCGCGACGGGCGAGCTGCTCGAGGAGATCGAGAACGCGACCGACGAGGAGGTCAGGGCCGCGATCGACCGCGTCCACCGCGGGTACTCGTCGTGGCGGCGGCGGCCGGTCGCCGAGCGCGCGGAGATCGTGCTGCGCGCGGCGGAGCTGTTCGCCGAGCGGGCCGACGAGCTCGCCGCGATCATGACGCTGGAGATGGGCAAACGGATCAACGAGGGCCGCGGCGAGATCGGCGTCGTCGTCGACATCTTCACCTACTACGGGGAGAACGGTCCGGCGCTCGTGGCCGACGAGCCGCTGCCGATCAAGGGCGGCGAGGCGGTCATCGCCAAGCAGCCCATCGGCGCGCTGCTCGGCGTCATGCCCTGGAACTTCCCCTGCTACCAGGTCGCCAGGTTCGTGGCGCCGAACCTGGTGCTCGGCAACACGATCGTGCTCAAGCACGCCTCGATCTGCCCGCGGTCGGCGGCCGCGATCGAGCGGGTGCTGCGGGACGCCGGGGTGCCCGACGACGTGTACGCGAACACCTTCGCGTCCAGCAGGCAGATCCCGTCGATCCTCGCGGACCCGCGCATCGTGGGTGTGTCGCTGACCGGCAGCGAGCAGGCGGGCATCGCCGTCGCGGCCGAAGCGGGCAGGAACCTGAAGAGGTCCGTCCTGGAGCTCGGCGGGTCCGACCCGCTGATCGTGCTGGACACCGACGACATGGACGAGACGGTGAACGCCACCGCGACGGCCCGGATGCGCAACTGCGGCCAGTCGTGCAACGCGCCCAAGCGGATGATCGTCATGGCCGACATCTACGAGGACTTCGTCGACCGGCTCACCAAACGCGTGGCGGACTTCTACCAGCCGGGGGACCCCGCGGACCCCGCGACGAAGCTGCCGCCGCTGGCGTCGGTCGGCGCGGCGGACGAGGTGGCCGCGCAGATCGAGACCGCGATCCGCCAGGGCGCGACGCTGCGCACCGGCGGGCAGCGCATCGACGGCCCCGGCGCCTACGTCGAAGCCACCGTGCTGACCGACGTGACCCCGGAGATGGACGCGTACCGCGACGAGATCTTCGGCCCGGTCGTGCTGGTGTTCCGCGCGGAGACCGAGGAGGAGGCGATCGAGATCGCGAACGACTCGCCGTTCGGGCTGGGTGCCAGTGTGTTCGGCACCGACCGGGACCGGGCCCGCCGCGTCGCCGAGCAGATCGAGGCGGGCATGGTGTACCTGAACAGCTCCGGCGGGTCGCAGGCCGACCTGCCCTTCGGCGGGATCAAACGCTCCGGCATCGGCCGCGAGCTCGGCCCGCTGGGCATCGAGGAGTTCATGAACAAGAAGGCCATCCGCCTGTAGCCGGTGCCCAGGGGCATGCCCTGAACGACGCGCTCGGGACAGTGACCGCCTCGAGCGCGTCGTTCAGGGCATGCCGCGCCGGGTCACGGGTTGGTGGCGCGTACCAAGCCGGACTCGTAGGCCGCGATCACGAGCTGGGCCCGGTCGCGGACCTGGAGCTTGGTCAGGAGCCTGCTGACGTAGGTCTTCGCGGTGAGCGGGCTGATCACCAGCCGTTCGGCGAGCTCGGTGTTGTTCAGGCCGCGGCCGATCAGCGTCAGCACCTCGCGTTCGCGGTCGGTCAGCGCCGCGAGCTCGGCCGGGGCCGGGCCGGCCGGGTCGGGTTGGCGCAGCACCCGCTCGATCAGCGTCTGGGTCGCGCCGGGGGACAGCAGGGCCTCGCCGCCCGCGACCGTGCGGATCGCGGCCAGCAGGTTCGCCGGCTTGGTGTCCTTCACCAGGAACCCGCTCGCGCCCGCGCGCAGTGCCGCGACCACGTTCTGGTCGCTCTCGAACGTCGTGAGGATCAGCACCCGCACCCCGGCGAGGTCCTCGTCGGCCGCGATGGTGGCGGTCGCCGCGATCCCGTCGACCCCGGGCATCCGGATGTCCATCACGACCACGTCGGCCCGGCTCGACCGCGCCAGCCGGACGGCCTCGTCGCCGTCGGCGGCCTCACCGACGACGTCCATGTCCGGCGCGGAGCGCACGAGCATCGCGAACGCACTGCGCACGAGCTCCTGGTCGTCGGCCAGCACCACCCGGATCACCGGGCACCCCCGGCCGGCGCCCCGGTCGGCGCCCCGGTCGGCATCCCGGTGGGCACGGTCACCGCGACCCGGAACCCGCCGGCCGGCCCGTTGCCGGTGTCGAGCCGACCGCCGACCGCGTGCGCGCGCTCGGTCATGCCGACGATCCCGTACCCACCACCGGTCCCGTCCGCGCCGTGCCCGTCGTCGGTGACCTCGAGCCGCACCTGGTCGGTCCCGTACTCCAGCACCACCCGCGCCCGCTGTGCCCGCGCGTGCCTCACCACGTTGGTCAGCGCCTCCTGGGTGATCCGGTAGAGCGTCACCTCGACCGCGGAGGCCAGCGGCCGGCGCGTGCCCCGCACGTCCACGTCGACCGCCACCCCGACCTCGCCGGTCACCGACGCGAGCCCGGCGAGCCCGTCCAGGCCGGGTGCCGGCTGCCGGTCGGCGTCGGTCTCGTTGCCACGCAACACGTCCAGCGTGGTCCGCAGCTCCGCCAGCACCCCGCTGCTGGCGTCCGCCACGGTGTGCAGCGACCGGGTGATCGGCGCGAGCGTCGGGTCGTCGCCGCGCTCGTCGAGCAGGTGCGCGGCCACCCCGGCGTGCGAGTTGATCACGACGATGTGGTGCGCGAGCACGTCGTGCAGGTCGCGGGCGATCCGCAGCCGCTCCTCGGCGACCCGCCGCTCGGTGGACTCCGCGAGGAACGCCCGGTGGATCCGCACCGCCTGCCCGCCGACCGCGGCGACCACGAACCACCCGAGCGGGCTGATCACCTCGACCCCGGGCGGCCCGTCCTGCTTCAGCCCGACGGTGAGCAGGAGCGCGAGCGACGTGACCCCGAGCACGACCAGCGTCGCCACCCGCGAGGTGCCGACCGACACCGTGTAGATCAGCACGACCGCGACCGGCAGCCCTGCCTCGTGCGCGTAGCCCAGCGCGTGGTAGACAATCTCCACCAGCACGCACGACAGCAGCGCGACCACCGGGTACCGCCGCCGGACCAGCACCGGCAGCGCGGACAGCACGAGCAGCGCGAGCCCGAGCGCGTCGATCGGCTCGCCGTCGATCCAGTGCCGGGGCAGGACGAGGACGGCGAACAGGATCACGACCAGCAGCGCCGCGGTCAGCAGTACGTCCGATGTGCCGATCCCCAGCCTGCCCGCCGTCCTCATCCCTCAGCTCCGTTCAGCAGTGACGGTCACCGGCTCGTCCGTGGCCCGCGCCGGGTCCCTCGTCGCCGACCGGCCAGGCCACCAGATCCACCGGCGCAGACCCACGACCATGGGCGCCACCAGCGCGGGCGCCACGAGCAGAGTCTGCAGCAGAACCCCGACCGCGACCACCACACCGATCTCCACCATCGGCACGAACGGCAGCAACGCGAGCACCGCGAACGTCGCGGCCAGCACCAGCCCCGCCGACGCGATCACCGGTCCGGTCACCGCCACCGCCCGCCGCGTGGCGGCCTCGGTGCCCAGCTCCGCGCGGTCCTCGGCGATCCGCGCGACCAGGAAGATCGCGTAGTCCACGCCGAACGCCACCAGGAACACGAACACCAGCACCGGCATCGTCGGCTCCGCACCCGCGAACCCGAGCAGCCCGTGGAACACGAGCGTGCCGAGCCCCAACGCGGCGAGGTAGGACAGCACGACCGCGCCCACCACCAGCAGCGCCGCGGCGAGCGCCCGCAGCAGCAGGAACAGCACCACGAGCACGACCCCGAGCACGATGGGGATCACCAGCCAGGTGTCCCGCGCGCTCGCCTCCTCGGTGTCCACCCGCTCCGCGCCCTGGCCGCCGACAGTGCCCCGCCCGGCAGGTCGGCGCGCAGCCGCGCGACCACCGCGGCCTCCTGGTCGCTGTCGGGTCCGGCCGCGGGCACGACGTCGACGAGGGTCCAGCCGCGGCCCTCCCGGTCGGTCTCCGCGGAGACGACGCCGTCGGTCGCCCTGGCCGCGGCCAGCACGTCGTCGACCCGGTCGGTGGGCGTGGCGACGGTCAGCGGCCGGCCGCCTTCGCCGGGGTAGGCCTTCGCCAGTGTCGCGAACCCGGTGACCGACTCCGGGGTGGTCGTGAACGAGTCGGCCTGGCGCAGGTCGGTCGACAGCCCCGCCATGCCGATGCCGAGCGCGCCGAGCGCGATCGCCGAGATCGCCGCGGTCCGCAACGGCCGGGCGAACACCCACCGCCACAGGTCCCGGCTCGCCGGGGGAGTGCTGCCGAGCGTCGGCACCCGTGGCCAGAACACCTTGCGCCCCAACGAGATGAGCACCGCGGGGAACAGCGTCAGCATGGTCAGCAGGGTGGCCACGATGCCGACCGCGCCGATCACGCCGACCCCGGAGATGTCGTTCATCTCGGCCACGAACAGGCACCCGAGCCCGAGCGCGACGGTCGACCCGGACGCGAGGATCGCCGGCCCCACCCCGCGCAGCGCCGCCCGCATCGCGGCGTGCACGTCGCCGTACCGGCGCAGCTGCTCCCGGTAGCGCGCGACCACCAGCAGCGCGTAGTCCGTGCCCGCGCCGAACACCATCACGATCATGATCGACGAGCTCTGCGTGCTGACCGTGAGGTCGAGTGCCCCGGCGACCACCCGCACCAGCGCCATCGACAGGAACGCCGCCGCTCCGACGGTCAGCAATGGCACCAGCCACAGGAACGGGCTCCGGTAGGTGAGGATCAGCAGGAACGCCACCACCAGCACCGTCACCAGCAGCAACGTGGTGTCGATGCCCTCGAACACGGCATCGATGTCCGCGCCGACCGCGGCCGGCCCCGTGACCTCCGCCGACAGCCCGGCCGGCAGGTCGGCGGTCACCGCCCGCACCCGGTCGACGAACGCGGATGTGGCTTCCTCACCGCCGCTCGCCGCCCGGCTGACCGCGAACATCAGCGCCGTCCCGTCCTTCGACGGCACCGGCGGCATTCTGACATCGAACTCCCGCGCGAGGGTGTCGTGCTGCTCGCCCACCGCGCGGTCGTCCGCGCCGGTGAGCCCGGCCGCGCGGTGGTAGACGACGAGCACGTCGTCGGTCCCGGTCCCCGGCACGCGGGACTCGACATCGTGCACCAGGGTCGACTCCGCGCCGGCCGGCAGCCGGTCGGTGGCGTCGTCGCTCTGCACCGAGTCCAACCCGGACGCCAGCGGGAACGCCGCCACCAGCAGCATCACCCACAGCGCCATCGTGGCCCATTTGCTTCGGTGCCCGGCGGGCAACGTGAACATGGCGAACCTCCGTGTGTTGTGTGCACACGGTGGCTCGCGGGGCCTGTCCGGCGCGTCTGCCCACGGTGGACAGTCAGGGGTACTCCCGTGGTTGACCCCGCCGGTGGGGGGAGGCGAGCGGACCGGTGTTTTGGTTCTGCCGAACACCGCGGCGACCGGCTCGGTACGGGTAGACTCACCGTTGATCTTCGCGTTTGCTCGGACCACGGTGGGCCGTTGGCACGCAGACAGGCTTGCGGGCGCGGTGCTTTTCGCCTATCGCCGTTCTGGCCGCGCGTGCCCGGCTACCCGAGGGGAGCACACGCGATGAGGATAGGAATCCTTGATCTTCTCGGGCCGCCGGCCCGTCGCCCGGTGGACATCGGCTACCAGCTGCTGATCACCAAGCAGTACGCCAGCATCACGCCGCAGTCGATCTCGGTGTGGTGCCGGCGCCAGGGGCACGAGACGTTCTACGCCACCTACTACGGCCTCGGCCAGCCGCACCGGCTGCTGCCCGCCGACCTGGACGTGGTGTTCATCTCCTGCTACACGCAGGTCAGCCATCTCGCTTACGCGCTGGCGAAAATCTACCGCCGGGCAGGGATCCGGACGGTGATCGGCGGCCCGCACGCCAAGGCGTTCCCGGTGGACTGCCTGCGTTTCTTCGACCTGGTCGTGGGGGAGTGCGACCCCGAGCTGGTCACCGACATCCTGTCCGGCCAGTTCGACCCTGGCAGCATCATCTCCTCCGACCAGCCGTTCGACGACGTGCCCACCGTCGAGGAGCGGATGCCGGAGATCCGCGCGTCCGCCTTCTTCTGGGGCCGCAAACCGCTGATCCTGTCGGCGGTACCGATGCTCGCGAGCATGGGATGCCCGTACCGGTGCGACTTCTGCATCGACTGGAGCAGCACCTACCGGCCGCTGCCCGCCGACCGGCTCGCGGCCGACCTGCGCTACCTCGCCCGGCACCTGCCGGGCAGGCTCATCGTGTTCCACGACCCGAACTTCGCGGTCAAGTTCGACCAGGTCTTCGAGACGCTGGAGGCGCAACCGCCGGACCATCGCCCGCCCTACATCATCGAGAGCTCGCTCACGGTGCTGCGCGGGGACCGGCCACGCCGGCTGAAGGAGACCAACTGCGCGATGGTCGCGCCGGGCGTCGAGTCGTGGACCGACTACTCGAACAAGGCCGGGGTCGGCCGCGAGGCCGGTGTGGCCAAGGTCGACCACGTGGCCGCACACTTCGCGCAGCTCGCGGAGAACGTGCCGTACCTGCAGGCCAACTTCATCTTCGGGCTCGACACCGACCGGGGCGACGAGCCGATCGAGCTGACCAAGCGGTTCATGGACCGCGCCCCGTTCGCCTTTCCGACCATCAACATCCCGGTGCCGTTCGGCGGCACCCCGCTGCACGACAAGCTGACCGCCGACGACCGCATCCTCGGCGCGATGCCGTTCAGCTTCTACTACGCGCCCTACCTGGTGACCACCATCAAGAACTACGACCCGATCACCTACTACGAGAAGCTCACCGAGCTGTACGCGCACGCCGCGTCGCCGGAGATGTTGCGCAAGCGGCTGCGGACCACGTCGCACCGCGCCATCGGCTACGTGCACCGGGCCCGCACGGCCAGCTTCCGCACCGACATCGGGAGCTTCCGGCGGATACTGGGAATGCTGCGTTCCGACCGGAAGTTCCTGGCCTTCCACGAGGGGCGGAGCAACTCCCTGCCGGAGTACTACCGGCGCACCGGCGAACGCATGCTGGGCCGCTACGCCGAGCTGCTGTCCCCGGCCGACCGGACACCCGACCTGTCCCCGGCCGACACCCGGCGGCACCACCTGACCATCGAGCAGCGGTAGCCCGCGGCCTTCGACTGTCCATCCCGGACAGATCGGTGTCTACTATGGACAGAGTGGGTGCCTCGACGTCAGGCTGAGCCGACCCGGAACGGGGACGGCACCAGCAGTTCCACGTTGCGGTCCTGCACGGAACCGCGCCTGCCGTCCTCGCCCGGGACCGGCCTCGCCCGGGACTGCCAGTCGTTTCCGGCGAGCTCGCGGGCCAGCGAGGCCAGCGCGGTGGGGCTGTCCAGCCGGCCGCGGTGGGCGGCGGGCGCGGCCATGTCGAGGATCGTGCCGAAGATCGACAGGGTGCCGTCCTGGTTGTCCACCAACTCCAGCACCCGGGACTGCTGCGGCCAGTCGATGTGCGCCGCGGTGTTGACCTCCCAGAAGCCGCCGCCCGCCGGGGCGCGGTGCGGGATCACCGTGTTGCGGTGGGTGTGCCCGTTGACCCACAGCACGGCGTTGGGGAAGCGCAGCAGCAGGTCGCGCACGCCGGTGCCGCCGATCCGCGGTGGTGCGCCGGCGATGTTGTCCATCGTGGCGATGGTGTGGTGGCTGAACACGACGAAGATCCGGTCGCGGCAGCGTCGGGACGCGAGCTTGCCGGTGGCGTCGAGGTACCGGCTGCTTCCCGCGGTGAGCTCGCGCTCCAGCCAGGCGTACTGCTCGGGGTCGATCGAGCCATCCGACCCGCCGTTGGGGTTGACGGTGTCGAGCACGATGCCGCGGACCGGGCCGCGGTCGAAGGCGTAGTAGGCGTTCCCGGTCCGCAGGTTCCACCGGCCGAAGCCGTGCCCGCGGGGCGACGAGCTGGTGGCGAAGTGCTCGCGGATGGTCTCGAGCCGGCTGACGAAGCGCCGGTTCGGGTCGGCGGTGACCGTGCGCGCCGGGCCGGCCAGCAAGGTCGCGAGGCCGCGCGGGTCCAGTGCCTGCAACTGCAGCGCGAGCTGGACGATGTCGGTGCCCGGCGGCAGGTCGACGATCTTGCGGTTGCCGACCGCCACCGGCGCGAGCTCCGGTATCGGCGGGAGGTTTCCCTGGATGAGGCCGTCGTGGTTGCCGTAGGCGGTGAGCCACGGCGTGTCCAGCCCGGTGGCCCGGAACGGCCGGCGCACCGCGTCCAGCAGTCCCGGCACGGTGGGGTAGCCGAACGTGGCCCGCGGGAGGTCGTCCTGCTGCCCCGCCGGGGTGCCGTCCGGATGCCAGTAGCGCACGTCGTAGGACGCCTGGTCGGCGACGCCCTCGTAGCGCGACAGGTCACCGGAGTCGGGGCGCACCCGCTTACCGTCGAGGAGGTCGATGTACCAGCGGAGCTCGTTGAGCTGCACGTTGTCCACGTTGTCGCCGGTGGCGACGGTGAACGACAGCCGCCGGCCGGTCGCGGGCCCGTGCCGGACGAGGTTCATCGAACGCACCATGGCGTCGCTGATGTGCGCGGACATGAACTCGTGCGCGCGGTAGGACGACTCGAACGGCAGCAGGCCCGCGAACGGTGAGCCGGGATCGTTGTACCGGTCGAGGAACTCCACCCTGGCCGGCGACTGGGTGTCCATCGTGTGGATGTCGGTGAGCTGGCCGAAGGCGAGGATCGGCCGGCCGCGCCCGCGCCTCCCGTGGCCGTCGCGGTGCCGGCTGGTGAGCAACTCGTCGCGGACCAGGTGCGGCTCGCCGGGGCCACTCACGATCGGCCGGTAGCCGCCCGCGCCGGGCGGCCCGAGCAGCAGCGTGCGGTCGAGCGTCGTGTGCTCCGGGTGAAGGTGGCCCGGGTGAAGGTGGCCCGGGTCGGCCGATGCCGTGCCGGTGCCCGACCCGGCCGCCGTCGCGGCCACCCCGAGGGCTCCGGCGCGCAGTGCGTCCCGTCGGCTCAGCTCCATTGCCGCCTCCACCCGTGCGCGGTACGAGGGCACGTCTGACGGATCATCGGCCGCGCGGTTCGCGCCAAGCGCGGTCCCTGTCCGTGTTACAGCGTTGTCGGCAGGGCCAAGTACGCCCGGTACGCGGCCCTACCGCCGCCTTGCCAACCACCTGCAGCACGAGTCGCATCGACCATGATCCGCCACATGCGCCCTGGTGAACAGTCGGTGCATTGAACGCCCGCGCCGAAGCGCCGGTCAATGCCGCCGAACGGCCGTTCGCCGGACGCCAGGTGGATCAACGGGCTCGGTCAGACCGCCGTCCACACCTGGTGGGCGGCGGTGAGCGCGGCGGCCTGGTAGGGCGGCAGCAGGTCACCCTCGACGACCACCTCGAGCTGCCACTTCTCCTGCAGCACCACCCACAGCCGGGAGGTGAGGCCGCTGTACGCCCCCAGCTCGTCGGTCCCGGCGGCCACCTGCAGCACGTACATCCAGGTCGGCCCGTTCGGCGCGCCGTCGAGCGGATCGCGCCACGCGCGGCGCAGCCGGCGGCCACCGTGCCGGTGCGCGTCCGCGGACAGCACGGCGTCGGCCCGGGAGGGGTCCGGCGCGGTCGCGGGGCCGGCCGGGACGAACCGGTAGAGCTGCGGCGGCGCGGTGTCGAGGATCGCGACGTCGTCCAGGTCGGGGTTGTCCGGATCCTCGAGCATGCCGCGGATCAGGTCGTGCTCCTCCCGCGTGACCCCCACGCCCTCGTAGGCGAGGCTGAGGAGCAGCGTCGACTCGGCCAGCTCCCGCTCGCCCGCGTAGTAGTGCTCGCGCACCGTCCCGACGATGTCGTCCGACAGGCGGCCCGCGAGCCGGGCGCAGACGCCGGCGATCGTGGCGTAGGTCCGTACGTCCATGTCGTTCATTTCTTGAACGGCCCGTGGTCGGTCCTGGTTTCCTTGCCGTTGGCGTCTATGACCATCTCGATGTCTCTCCCGCCCTTGTTGCCGCGCCACGTCCAGCTCTCGTCGCCGCCGACATCCGGATGACTATAACGAGGCGGGTTGCCCAAGGGGCTGCCCGACGGGGCCGGCGGCGCGGGCGGGTTGGTGATGGCGCCGGGATCGGCGCCGTTGGGCGGGTACGCGGTGCGGATCTCGCCGTTGGCCAGCACGGTCGTCTTGACCGTCACGCCGTCGACCTGCCCGGTGTAGTCGTAGGCCCAGGCGGGCTCGCCGTTGACGTCCTTGGTCGGGTACGGGCCCTTGCTCGGCGGCCCGCTCTGGGTGACCTGGTGCGCGGCGTCGAGGATGTCGTTGTCTTTCCAGTCCTTCGGGTACTAGGTCTTCTTCGGCAGGCCGGTGCCCGCGCGGTCGCCGCCGAGGATGTGTTCCTTCGAGGCGTCGCTGTGCTTGATGTCGTCCGCGCCCGGTGGCGCGGCCGGCTTGGGCGGGGGAGTCTTCTTGGGCGGCTTTCCGCCTGTGCCACCGTCACCGGGCGGTTTTCCACCGTCGCCCGGCGGCTTGCCACCGTCGTCGGGTGGTTATTGTCACCGGTCCCTGGAACGGCTGGCCGCCGAAGGCGCCGTCCCACCTCTACGCTGACGACACGTCGTTCGCGAAGCACGATGTCCGGGAGGACGCAATGGGGCGTCGAATCACCGTTGTCAAGGCCGTGGTCACCGCCGTGGCTGCCGCCGGTCTCGTCAGTACCACCGTCACCGCCGCGGCCGCGGGGCCGCCGTCCGGGTCGCACGGTGCGCTGCGGCTGGAGATGTTGTCCGGGCCCGCGCGGTACGTCAGTGGCGGGACGGCGCGGGTCCGGGTGGTGCTCCCGCGGTCCGTGCCGCTCGACGCGGCGACGGTGGCGGTCGACGGGGTCGACGTCAGCTCCTCGTTCGTCCCGGACGACCAGGCCCCGCACGCGCTGGAAGGCGTGCTGCGTGACCTGCCGGTCGGCGAGAGCACGGTCAAGGCGCGGGTGCCCGGGCGCGACCGGGCCACGCTGCGGCTGGTGAACCACCCCGTCACCGGGCCGATGTTCTCCGGGCCGCAGCAACCCGACTTCTTCTGCTCGACGCCCGACCACCTGGCCGGGTTCGACCTCACCGGACCGTTCCTCGACACCGACTGCTCGCTGCCGACCCGGGTCGACCACTACTACCGGTCCACCGCCGACACCTGGCGACCCTACGACCCGGCGGCGCCCCGCCCGGCCGACATGACCACGACCACGACGAGCGACGGCACCACGGTCGACTTCGTCATCCGGTGGGAGCGCGGCACGATCAACCGCTTCGTCTACACGATCGCGGTGCTCGACCCCGAGGGGACCGGGCCGGCCGCGCTGCCGCACTGGAACCGCAAGCTGATCTACTACTTCGGCGGTGGCGTGGCCATCGGCCACTACCAGGGCTCCAACAACCAGAGCGAGTCCCGCTACGCCTACGGCCTCGGGCAGGGCTACGCGATCGCGTGGTCGACCGGCACGAAGACGAACACGCACTACAACCTCGTGCTCGGCGGCGAGACCGCGCTGATGGTCAAGTCGCGGTTCGTGACCGAGTACGGCGACCCGGAGTACACCGTCGGCCTCGGCGGGTCCGGCGGCGCCATCCAGCAGTACGTGTACGGCCAGAACCACAAGGGACTGCTCGACGGCGCGATCCCGCAGTACTCCTACCCGGACATGGTCACCCAGACCATCCACGTCGGCGACTGCGAGCTGCTCGAGCGCTGGATGGACCTGAAGGTGCGCGCGGACCCGAGCTCCCCGTGGGGCGTGTGGACGAACCGCACGCTGATCGAGGGGCTGGCCACGTCGGACACGGTGCCGAACCCGTACCAGCAGCTCACCCCGTGGCTACCGGCGCCGGGCTCGTCCGAGTGCGTCAACGGCTGGCGCGGCCTGTCCCCGCTCGCGCTCAACCCGAAGTTCGGCACCGCGCCGGGGATCACCCCCGAGCAGCAGGCGCAGGTCGAGTGGACGCACTGGAACGACGCGGTGAACGTCTACGGCCGCGATCCCGCCACCGGGTTCGCCCGGTCCACTTGGGACAATGTGGGTGTCCAGTACGGACTGAAGGCGTTGGTCGACGGGAACCTCACGCCGGCGGAGTTCCTCGACCTGAACGCGTCGGTCGGCGGGTGGAAGGACCCGGCCGATGCGGTGCAGGAAGGCTGCCCGTTCGTTGCCAGCGCCTGCCCGGCCGACGTCGACGTGTGGAGCGCCAGGAACATCACCGCACCCGGGCCGGACGGCGTCGCCCCACGCACCGAGGGCAGCGTCGAGTCGATGCGCGCCGCCTACCGGTCCGGGCTCGTGTTCGACGGCCGGATCGACATCCCGATCATCGACTGGCGCCACTACCTCGACGCCGAGCTCAACATGCACAACGCCCGCCAGTCCTTCGCGTCCCGGCAGCGCATGCGGGAGCGGCAGGGGAGCGCGGCCAACCAGGTGGTGTGGTTCACCGACGCACGCCCGGCCCGCGCGTTCGACCAGACCCCGATGGCGCTCGCGGTGATGGACGAGTGGCTCGGCAACCTGCGTGCCCACCCGTCCCGGGGCGTGCTGGGCGCCAAGCCGGCGGCGGCGGTCGACAGCTGCTTCGCCACCGACGGAACGTTGCTGTACCGCGGGAAGGACGCCTGGCGCGGGATCATCGACAAGGCTCCGGCCGGCCCGTGCACGCGGCGCTTCCCGATCCACGGCACGTCCCGCACCGTCGCCGGCGCCCCGTTCGACGAGCAGCACTACAAGTGCGCCCTGCAACCGGTGCGGGCGGCGATCGCCCACGGCGGCTACGGCTCGTGGCACCCCACGAAGGCGGAGACGGACCGCCTGACGCAGGTCTTCCCGACCGGCGTCTGCGACTACCGCAAGCCCGACGCCGGCCGGCCGCGAGCGTTCGGCTAGGCCACGCGGAGGGGCCGGCTCGACCACACCGTAGGTCGGCTCGGCGACGTGGGGGGTCGACACGGCGACGTCGGGGCTGGGGCGCGGTGGACTACTGACCGCTGTGCGCGCCCAGGGCGGTGGCCGCGGCCACCACGTCCACGAGACCCGTTCCCTTGTCGTAGCTGGAGGTGTACGGGGCGGCCGCCTGGTACGGAGCGCCCGCGGCGAACTTGTACGCGGTGGACTTCAGCGCGTTCTCGATCTCCGCCGGAGTGGCCGACGGCTTGGCCTGGAACAGCTGGGCCACGATGCCGGTGATCTGCGGCGCCGCCATCGAGGTGCCGCTGATCACGTTGTACGTGCTTGGCGAGCTACGGATGAGTCGTGGGCCGTTCGGCTCAATCCCGGAGCTCCGGCGTTTACAGCGCGACCGTGCCGGCACTAGCCTGCAAGAAGTTTCAATCTCTTTCGCAAGATGCGGCAAGCTCTCGACGAGGAGAGATCGGCATGCGAGAAAGAACCCTGCGCGCAACCGTCCTGTCCGCCGTGCTGCTGTCCACCGCCGTGCTGGCCCCGGCGGCACCCGCCTCGGCCGAGGCTCCGGTCGTCGCTCCGGTCGTCGCCGCCGACACCGGTGTCCCGAACGGTGACGTGATCGCCAACCTGTGGTCCTGGAACTGGCGCTCCGTCGCCGCCGAGTGCCGCGACCACCTCGACCCGGCGGGCTACGGCGCCGTCTGGGTCGCCCCGCCCGCGGAGTCCCTCCGGCATCCCAGTGGCGTCTGGTGGGACGTCTACCAGCCCTACAGCTACCGGCTCAACGGCCGGTTCGGCACGCAGGCGCAGTTCGCCGCGATGGTCACCGCATGCCACGACGCCGGCATCGAGGTCTACACCGACGCCGTGATCAACCACACCGGGGCGCAGACCGGCACCGGCTACGACGGCACGGTCATCACCGACAAGTACGACCCGCCGATGTACAGCCGCGGCGAGTACAACGTGGACGTCTGCGACCACGCGATCAACAACTGGGGCGACCTGTGGGAGGTCCAGCACTGCGAGCTGCTCGACCTGCCCGACCTCAAGACCAGCGACGCGGGCGTCCGCGGCAAGATCGCCGGCTACCTGAACTCGCAGATCGCCCTCGGCGTGGACGGCTTCCGCGTCGACGCGGCCAAGCACATCCCGAGTGGCGAGCTCGCCGCCATCGTCGGGCAGCTCGACGACACGACCTCGGGCGCCCGCCCGTTCGTCTTCCACGAGGTCTTCCCCGGCGAGCCGCCCGCGCCGGGCGACTACTACGGCAGCGGCGACGTACTGGACTTCACCTACGCGGACCGGATGAAGAGCGCCTTCCAGGGCGACATCTCGACCCTGTCGTCGTTCGGCCCGGGCTGGGGCATCCTGCCCGCCGCCAACTCGGTCTCCTTCGTCACCAACCACGACACCGAGCGCAACGGCCGCCATCTGACCTATAAGGACGGTGCGACGGCCACCCTCGCCAACGTCTTCCAGCTCGCCTGGAAGCACGCCACCCCGACCGTCTACGCGGGGTTCGACTTCGGCAACAGCGAGCAGGCACCCCCGAACTCCAACGGTTTCGTCACCGACACCACCTGCGGCGGCGGCTGGCACTGCCTCGACCGCGACCCCGCCGTCGCCGGCATGGTCGGCTGGCACAACGCGGTCGGCACCGCGAACGTGACCGACTGGCAGTCCCCGGCGGCCAACGTCATCGGCTTCGGCCGGGAGAGCACCGGGTTCGTCGCCATCAACAACACCGGCGGCACGCACACCGCGCAGTACACCACCGGGCTACCGGACGGCACCTACTGCGACGTGACCAACGCCTGCGCGAGCCAGGTGACCGTCAGCGGCGGCCGGGCGACCATCGCCGTGCCGGCCAAGGGTGCGGTCGCCTTCCACACCGGCGGCGGCACGGGCGAGCCGAACCCGGGCCAGGTCAGCGTCGGCTACACCGTGCGGGCGGAGACCGTGTGGGGCCAGAACGTCTACGTCGTCGGCAACGTCGCCGGGCTCGGCGTGTGGAACCCGGCCGCGGCGGTGCCGCTGACCACCGGCACCGACACCTACCCGCGCTGGTCGGGCAGCATCGCGCTGCCCCCGAACACCGACATCGAGTACAAGTTCGTGATCAGGCAGGACAACCAGCCGGTGATCTGGGAGACCGGGGCGAACCGGACCCTGCGCACCCCGGCGAGCGGCGCGCTGTCCGTGGACGGCGACTGGTTCCGGCGCTGATCGGGGGCACTAGCTCGGCGGCGGGGCGACGCCACGGTCGCCCTGCCGCTGGGGTCGCCGCGGCCCGGCTCCGGTCGAGCCGCGCACGACCAGCTCCGGCATGAAGACGAACTCCGCGTGCGGGGCGGGCGTGCCGCCGATCTCCTCGAGCAGGGCGTTGACCGCGGCCTGGCCCATGGCCTCGACCGGCTGGCGCAACGTGGTCAGCGGCGGGTCGGCGAACACGATCAGCGGCGAGTCGTCGAAGCCGACGACCGACACGTCCTGCGGCACCGACAGCCCGCGCTGGCGCGCCGCGCGGATGGCGCCGAACGCCATGAGGTCGCTGCCGCAGACGATCGCGGTGCAGTCCCGGTCCAGCAACGCGTTCGCCGCGGCCTGGCCACCTTCGACGGTGAACAGCGAATGCTGCACGAGCTCCTCGGCCTCCTCCGCGGTGACGGGGAGGAGCGTGCGCATGTGCTGCACGAAGCCCTCGATCTTGCGGACCACCGGCACGAACCGGCGCGGCCCGATCGCGAGGCCGATGCGTTCGTGCCCCAGCTCCACCAGATGGGACACGGCCAGGCGCACCGCCGCGCGGTCGTCGGTGGACACGAACGGCGCGGACACCTTCTCGGTGTAGCCGTTGATCATCACGAACGGGACGCCGCGGCCGGTCAGCTTGACGTAGCGGTTCATGTCGGCCGTCGAGTCGGCGTGCAGCCCGGAGACGAAGATGATCCCGGTGACGCCCCGGTCGACCAGCAGCTCGGTGAGCTGGTCCTCTGTGGACCCGCCGGGGGTCTGGGTGCAGAGCACGGGGGTGTAGCCGCGGCTGGTGAGCACCTGCTCGATCACCTGGGCCAGTGCGGGGAAGATCGGGTTGCTCAGCTCGGGGGTGATCAACCCGACCAGGCCGGCGCTGCGTACCCGCAACCTGGGCGGACGCTCGTAGCCGAGCACGTCCATGGCGGCGACGACGGCCTGCCTGGTGGTGGCCGAGACCCCGGCCTTGCCGTTGAGCACCCGGCTGACCGTCGCCTCGCTGACCCCGGCCTGAGCGGCGATGTCGCTCAGCCGGGCGGTCACACCGGTCGACTCCCGGTCCTGGTCCATGCATTTATGAAAGACCTTGCGCAGGCTTTCAGCAAGCCCACGCCGCGACCGTGTGCTCGTCAGCGGGATCGGGACCGGTTGACGCCGATCATCGCCCGGTGGACGGCGGTGGGTTCGGGGGCGGGCGGCAGGGTGCCCGGCTCGTGGACCGCGAACGCCTGGATCATGTAGGCGACCAGGCGGCGCCAGGCGTCGGGAGCGGCGTCGCGCATGACCGCGACGACCCCGTGAACCCGTGCCAGGGGTCGGCGAGCGCGGCGGTGGTGGTGGTCGCGTAGGCGTCCATCGTGTCGGCGAAGACGGCGGCGACGAGGTCCTCGCGGGTGGGGAAGCGCCGGAAGAGGGTCGCGACCCCGACCCCCGCCTCGCGGGCGACCGCGGCCATGGCGACGGCGAAGCCCTCCGCCGCGTAGAGCCTGCGGGCCGCCACCAGGACGCGGTCGCGGTTGCGTTCGGCGTCGCCGCGCAGCTGCGCCATGCCCTCAGCGTACCGAAGTGGAATACCCCATCCAGTTCCGCTGTTAGGGTCGCGCGGACCGGACAAGCCGTTCCCCCTGACCCGTCGAGCAGTCGAGCAGTCGAGAAGAGACCATCACCATGAACGTGTTCCTGTGGATCCTGCAGGGCTTCCTGGCCGCGATGTTCCTCATGGCCGGGGTGCTGAAGTCCGCCCAGCCCAAGGAGAAGCTCGCCCCGAGGATGCCGTGGGTGGAGGACTTCTCCACCGGCACCGTGCGCCTCATCGGCGTCGTCGAGCTGCTCGCCGCGCTGGGCCTGGTCCTGCCGGGCGTCACCGGCATCGCCCCGGTGCTCACCCCGCTGGCGGCGACCGGCCTCGCGGTGACGATGGTGCTCGCCGCCCTCACGCACGCCCGCCGCAAGGAGTACTCCGGCATCGCGACCAACGCGGTCATCCTCATCCTGGCCGCCGTCGTCGCGTGGGGCCGCTTCGGTCCCTACCCCCGCTGAGCCTCTACCGAGCCTCCCGGGCCCGCCCGTGCGCGTCGTGCGGGAGGTCGGCGTAGTGCCATTGGTGGTCGCGGGTGAGCTGGCACGCCGCGTCGAGGTCGCCGGCGAGCAAGGCGGTCAGCAGTTCCTCGTGCTCGTCGGCCACGTCGTCCAGGGCGGGCTCGACGGCCAGGAGGGTGACCGCCGTGCGTGCCTCGATCTGCAGCGCCTCCCACGCATGCTTGAGGAGCTCGTTGTGCGCGGCGTCGACGACGTGCCGGTGGAACGACACGCTGGCGGCGCCGATCGCCTGGATGTCACCGCCGCACGCCGCCGCGCGCATCGCGGCGACGTCGGCACGCAGGGCGTCGAAGGGGAGCGTGCGGGCCGGTAGCGCCAGCCGGGTCGCCGCTTCCTCGAGCGCGGCCCGGACGACGTAGCTCTCCCGCAGGGTCTGCTGGATGAAGTGGCGCACGAACGTGCCGCGGCGCGGCCTTGTCTCCACCAGGCCGATCGTCTCCAGCTCGCGCAGGGCCTCCCGCACCGGTGCCTGGCTCGTGCCGTAGCTCTCCGCGATGCGGGTCTCGACGAGGCGTTCGCCCGGCTCGAGCTCGCCGGAGACGATGCGCCGGACGAGCGCGTCCCGGATCTGCCGGCTCAGCGTGAGTCGGGGCAGCGGCTGGGTCTCGGTCATCGGTGGGCGCCTGCTCCTCGGGGCTTGACGGCCTGGTCGGGCCAAACGTACCGTCTCACGCAGGTTATCAATTATCGATAATCGAGTCTGCACGGGCGGCAGCAGCCGGCCGGACAGGAGCGCGACGAGGAACCGGTCGAGGTCGGGCGCGGTGGAGACCATCTCGGCGGCGGCTCACTGGGAGTACTCGACGACCTCGATGTGGAGGCACCCGTGCTGTCGAACGTGCACCTGCCGTCCTCGGCGGCGGAGGCGGTGGACCTGCTACGGGACGGCGGCTGGGTCGTCGGCGGCGGGACCGTCGTGATGCCCCGGGTGAACACCGGCGCGGTGCCGGTCGGCCAGTTGATCTCCCTGCGCAGGGCCGGCCTCTCCGACATCCGGGTCGACGGAGTTGACACCGGCGGCACGGTGTCGGTGGGTGTCGCCACCACCCTCGGCGCGCTCGGCGCGGACGGCCGGCTGGCGTTCCTCCACCCGGTCGTCCGGTCCATCGCGTCGCCGCCGGTGCGCAACCTCGCCACGGTGGGCGGGAACCTCCTCGTCGCCCAGCCCTACGGGGACCTCGCGGTGGCGCTCCTGGCGCTCGACGCGCGGGTCGACGTCGTGAGCGGCGACGGCGTGCGCGAGGTCCCGGTGGGGGAGCTGGCCGCAGGCCCCGCTGAGGTGGTCTCCGCCGTCCACTTCGCCCTGCCCCGGGCGGGAACCTGGTTCTACCGCAAGGCCATGCGGCGCAGGCACAACTCCGCGTCGATCGTGACCGTGGCCGCCGTGGTCGCCGTCGAGGACGGGGTGGTCCGGCACGCCCGGATCGCGCTCGGCGGGGTCGGTCCGCGGCCGATGCGGGCCCTCGCCGCCGAGCGGGCGTTGCTCGGCGCGCCCTTCGGCCGGTCCACCGTGGAGGCCGCGGCCGAGGACGCCCGGGAGGGCATCGAGCCGTTCGACGACGCCTACGCCTCGGCCTGGTACCGCACCCGCGTGCTTCCCGTCCACGTCCGCAGGGCTCTGCTCGGCGAGGAATGAAAGGCTCGAACATGGCTTCCCGGATCGTGTCCCTGGCCGTCAACGACCGGCCGCACGAGTTCATCGCCCAGCCGGGCACGTCGCTGCTGACCGCGCTGCGGGACGCGCTCGGTCTCACCGCCGCGAAGCGCGGCTGTGCCCAGGGCGCGTGCGGGTCCTGCACGGTGCTGGTGGACGACCGGGCCGTCCCGTCCTGCCTGGTTCCGGTCGAGACGGTCGACGGCTCGTCGGTGCGCACGCTGGAGGGGGTCGCGGTCGACGGTGAGCTGGACGAGGTGCAGAGCGCCTTCCTCGAGGACTTCGCCACCCAGTGCGGCTTCTGCACCGCGGGGATGATCATGACGGCCGAGGCGCTGCTCGCCGAGAAACCGGCCCCGACCCGGGCGGAGGTCGTCGAGGCGATCTCCGGCAACGTCTGCCGCTGCACGGGTTACGAGCCCATCGTGGCGGCCATCCTCGACGCGGCCGAGCGTCGGAACGCGGGGAGGACCGCCTGATGTCCTACCGGCGCAGCCCGATCGACGGCACCTACTTCGCCGGCGAACGCACGGGTGACTTCACCGTGATCGGCTCGGTGGTGAGCCGGGCCGACGCGCGCGGCCACGTGACCGGCCGGACCGAGTTCTTCGAGGACGTGCGCCCGACCGGCCTGCTGCACCTGAAGATGCACCGCTCGGCTCGACACAGCGCGTGGCTCCGGTCGGTCGACGTGACCGGTGCGCTGGCCGTGCCCGGCGTGGTGAAGGTACTGACCCACAAGGACATCCCGAACAACCTCTACACCCCGCTCAAGCTGATCGGGGTCACCCCGGACGACGAGCCGATCCTGGCCGAGGGCAAGGTCCGCTACCTCGGCGAGCCGATCTGCGCCGTGGTGGCCGAGACCGAGGCGGCGGCGTACGCGGGTGCCGCCGCGATCAGGGTCGAGTACGAGGACCTGACCCCGGTGTTCGACGTGGAGGAGGCGCTGGCCGAGGATGCCCCGGTGGTCAACGAGTACCACGGCAGGAACTACTTCACCTACGAGGGACACCACTGCCGCCGGGTCCGGTTCGGCGACGTGGCGGCGGGGTTCGCCGCGGCGGACCACGTCTTCGAGTGGTGCTACCAGTCCTCGCCGATCGAGCAGGCCCCGGTGGAGACCACCGGGTGCGTGGTGGTTCCCCAGCCGGACGGCCGGCTGCGCATCCACTCCGACACCCAGGCGTGCTTCTTCACCCTCGACAACACCGCGCTGATCCTCGAGACCGAGTTCAACAAGCTGCGCATCGTGGGCGGCACGGTCGGCGGCGGCTTCGGCGGCAAGGTCGACGTCGTGGTCGAACCGGTCGCGTGTGTGGCCGCGATGGTCACGCACCGGCCGGTCAAGTTCGTCTACGGCCGGCACGAGGAGATGCAGGTGTCCTCACCGCGTGCCGCGGAACGCATCTACATCAAGGACGGCGTGCTCGACGACGGCACGATCGTGGCCCGCCAGGTCACCGCCTACATCGACGCGGGCGCGTACTCCCGGCACACCCCCTACGGCACGACGAAGGCGGCGGCCCACTTCCCCGGCCCCTACACGATTCCCAACGTGTGGGTCGACTGCCACTGCGTGTTCACCAACAGGACCCCCTCGAGCGCGATGCGCGGCTTCGGCGTGACCATCGCCGACTTCGCCCTGGAGTCCCAGATGGACCGGCTGGCCAGGGCGCTGAACATGGACCCGTTGCGGCTGCGGCTGCGCAACGCCTACCGGGACGGCGACATGAAGGCGCACCGCAAGGTCGCCGAAGGCACCGCGCTCGTCGAGGTCATCCAGAAGGCGGCCGAGCTGGTGGGGCACGAGCTACCGGAGTCCTACCGGTCGATGTCCTCGATGTCCCCCGTGTCCCCGGCGCAGGACGGAGGCCGGTGATGGCGAAGCTTCCCGGGCGCGGCTACGCGGCGGTGAACTACCCGACCGGGATGAACCTCGGCGGCGACCCGTCGCAGGCGTTGATCCATGCCACCACCACCGGCACGTTCGTGATCTCACTGTCCTCCGTGGACCTCGGGCAGGGCCTCAAGACGGTCGTCGCCCAATGCGCCGCCGAGACGCTGGGCCTGCCGTTCGAGAACATCCTCGTCGACACCGCGGACACCGACACCGGACCGCACTGCATGGGCACGTTCGCGAGCCGCGGCACGCACCGGGTCGGCAACGCGGTGATCATGGCGGCCGCCGAGGCGCGAGCCGTGATGCTGGACGTCGCGGCCGAGGAGCTCGAGGTCGACGCGGCGGATCTGGAGACCGACGGCTCGGGGTTCGTGAAGCTCAAGGGCTCGGAGCTCAAGAAGATCCACATCACCGACCTCGCCCTGGCGGCGACTTCAAGCACGGCCGCACCATCTCCGGCCGCGGCATCTTCATGAAGGAGAAGAGCGAGGTGGTGCCGGAGACCGGCGAGATGGATCCCGACTCCTGCCAGGCGCACGCGTGCACGGTCGCCGAGGTCGAGGTCGACGACGAGACCGGGGTCGTCGAGGTGGTGCGGATGTACAGCGTGTACGAGATCGGCCGCGCGCTGCACCCGGCGATGGCCACCCAGCAGGTCGAGGGCGGCGCGTGGATGGGCATGTCGCACGCGCTGTTCGAGGCGACGGAGCCGTACTACCCGGTCCGCGACCACGGGCCGAGGGACTTCACCGAGTACCTCATGCCCGCCGCGGGAGACATCCCCGAACAGCACAGCGTGCTGCTGGAACGCCCGGCGGCCAACGGACCCTACGGCGCCAAGGGCATCGGCGAGATGACCGCGAACGCGCCCATCCCGGCCATCGCGAACGCGATTTTCGACGCGTGCGGCGTCCGGATGGAACAGATGCCGTTCACCCCGGAGCGCGTGCTGCGGGGCATCGACGCCCTGCGTGCCGACTCGTGAACGAAACCGAGCTGGCGGGGCGGATGCGCGCCGAGCGGTACTTCGCCGACGAGGGTCTGCTCACCGCCGTCTACCTCGCGCTCACCCTCGGCCGCCCGCTGCTGCTGGAGGGCGAGCCGGGGGTCGGCAAGACCGAGATCGCGGCCGTGCTCGCCAGAGTGCTGGACCGCGAGCTGGTTCGCCTGCAGTGCTACGAAGGTCTCGACGCCGGGCAGGCACTGTACGAATGGGACTACCCGAAGCAGCTGCTGGCGCTGCGCGCCGCCGAGGCGCGCAATGCCGAGGTCGGCAGTGTGGCGGTCGGCGATGTCTACGGCGAGGAGTTCCTCCTCCAGCGGCCGCTGCTGAGGAGCCTGCGGTGCGAGGAAGGCGCGGTGCTGCTCGTCGACGAGGTCGACCGCGCGGACAGCGAGTTCGAGGCGTTCCTGCTGGAGTTCCTCGGCGACTTCCAGATCACCATCCCCGAGCTCGGCACGGTCACCGCGGCCGTGCCACCCGTCGTCGTGCTGACCTCGAACCGCACCCGCGAGCTGCACGACGCGCTCAAACGCCGGTGCCTCTACCACTGGATCCCGTTCCCCGACGCCGAACGCGAGCGCGCGATCGTGCGCGCGCACGTCCCCGGCATCGAGGAGGAGGCCGCGGCGGTGCTCGTGCGCGCGGTGTCCGGCACCCGCGAGCTCCAACTGCTCAAGCGGCCGGGCATCGCCGAGTCGGTGGAGTGGGCACGCGGTGCCGTGGCGCTCGCCGACACCGGCGACCCGTGGCCGGTCGCGCTGCGCAGGGCGCTCGGGCTGCTGGTCAAGGACGAGGAGGACATGGCGCTGGTGCACCGCCACATCGAGGAGCTGATCGGCTGACATGGCGCGTGCCGTCGACCACGTGCGTGGGTTCCTGCGGGAGCTGCGCGAGCGGGGGCTGGGAGTGCCGGTCCCCAAACAACGCGACCTCCTGCGCGCGATGACCCTGGTGCCGCCGCGGGATGTCCGCCACCTGTACTGGATCGCGCGCTCGACGCTGACGACCTCGGTGCGGGACGCCGAGATCTTCGACCCGGTGTTCGCGCACTGGTTCGGCGACGGATCCGCCCGGCCGGTTCCGTCCGAAGTGGACACCCTGGGCGATGAGCAGCCGGCTCCCGACACCGGCGACGGGGAGCCGCCGGACCAGGTCGTCCAGGAGGGCGCCGGCCGCGACGCCAGTTGGTCCACTGTGGACCGTCGAGCGTCCTTCGCCGCGGCGACCGACGCCGAGCGTCGGGTGCTGTCCGGGCTGCGCAAAGCCCTGCCGGCGGCGGTGCCGACGATCCGCTCCCGGCGCCGCCGGGCCGCCCGGCGCGGCGACCGGCTGGACGTGCGGAAGGTACACCGGGACGCCTGGCGGACCGGCGGGGAGATCATCACCCTGCGCTGGCGGCGGCCTCCCCAGCGGCAGCGGCCCGTCCTGGTGCTCATCGACGTGTCCGGCTCGATGAGCCGGCACAGTCCCGACTACCTGCGGTTCGCGCACGCGGTCGTGGGTGCCTGCGACCGCGCGGAGGTCTTCACGTTCGGCACCACGCTGACCCACGTCACCCCGACGCTGCGCACGCGGGAGGTCGACGCCGCGCTGTCCGGTCTGGCCGAGGTGGTCCGGGACGCCGACGGCGGCACCCGGATCGGACCGTCCCTTCAGGATTTCCTCGGCAACACAAGGCACCTCAGGATGGCCCGCGGCGCGTTGGTGCTCGTGCTGTCCGACGGCCTCGAACGGGGCGACTGCGTTCCCTTGGCGAAGGCGGTGCGGCGGCTGTCGCTGCTGGGGCACCGGCTCGTCTGGTGGTCCCCGCTCGCCTGCGACCCGGCCTACCGGCCCGTCACCCGCGGCATGGCGGCCGTCGTCGGCCACGTGGACGCGCTCGCGGGCGTCCGCGATCTCGTGACCGCACGCGACCAGCTGCTGAGAGGAACACCCGCATGGACAGCACGGTCATCGACATAGTGGACTCGCACCACCACGTCTGGCGGACCAGGGACATGCCGTGGCTGTCCGGTCCCATGGTCCCGCGGATCTTCGGCCCGTACGAGCCGATCAAGCGGGACTACCTCATCGACGAGTACCTCGCCGACGCGCGGGCCGGCGGGATCACGCAGTCGGTGTACGTGCAGGCGAACTGGCCGCTGGACCAGGTGCTGGCGGAGGTCCGCTGGCTCAGCGAGGTCCACCAGGAGTCGGGCTGGCCGACCGCGGTGATCGGCTCCGCGGACCTGTTCGCCGCCGACGCCGTGGACGTCATGAAGTGGCAGGCCGCCCTGCCCATCGTGCGTGGCACCAGGCTCCAGCTCCACTGGCACGAACGGGAGGAGTTCCGCTTCGCGTCCGCACCGGACCGCATGAAGGATCCGGTGTTCCGCAAGAACCTCGGCGCGCTCGAGGACCTCGGCTGGCTGTTCGAGCTGCAGGTGTTCGCCGGCCAGATGGCCGACGCCGCCGAGCTCGTCGCGGCCTTCCCGAACATCACCTTCGTGCTCGTGCACGCCGGCATGCTGACCAGCCGCGACGAGCCGGAGGTGCGCGACTGGCGGGCCGGCATGGCGCGGCTGGCCGCGCTGCCGAACGTCGTGGTCAAGCTGACCGGCCAAGGCACGTTCGTACGCCGCCTGGATCCCGAGCTCATCTCGTTCGTCGCCACCGAGACGCTCGGCTGGTTCGGGCCGGACCGCGCCATGTTCGGCACCAACTTCCCGGTCGAGAAGCTCTGGACCGGGATGCCGGAGCTCGTGACGGCGTGGCGGGACGCGCTGGCCCACCTGTCCACATCGGACCAGACCGCCGTCTTCGCCGGCACCGCCCGGCGGGTGTACGGACTGCCGAACTGATCAAAGGAGAACCGATGGCACTGTTCCTGCTGACCTACGGCTACAACGACACCGGCCTGCGTGCGGAGCGCCGGGACGACCACGTCGCGTACCTGAAGACGCTCAAGGCCGCCGGCTCGCTCGTCGCGGCCGGCCCCTACGGCGACCAGACCGGCGGGACCATCCTCTACCAGGCCGACGCCGAGGAGGACGTCGAGGCACTCGTCGCGGGCGACCCGTACACGCAGGCAGACGTCACGAAGGACCGTCATCTGCGCGAGTGGAAGGTGACGGTGGGCTCGGTCACCGGCTGAGCGGGTCGACGGCAGCCGTGCCGGTCCTGGTACCCGACCCTGGCCGCCCCACCGGCACCTTCGCCGACCGCGCCGGAGATCTTGCGTGGTGGACACCGTGGCAGGATCGGGCGAGTTCGCGGTCGGGCAGGGGACGGAGGCTGGGTTGGGCCATGACCACGCAAGCAGCGGGCCGGCCTCCGGTCAGGCGGTCGTGGCCGGCTGGGCCGACCTCGCGCCGACGTTCTCCTGGCGGAAGTCCCAGCGGCACCTGCTGGAGCGGTGCTCCCACGTGACCGACCGGCGGTGGCACCTGTGTGCCCCGCCGGGTGCGGGCAAGACGCTCGTCGGCCTCGAGCTCGCCCGCCGGCACGGCGGGCGCACCCTGGTGCTCTCGCCGACGACGGCGATCCGCAACCAGTGGCGCACCGCGATCTCCTTGTTCGGTGGGGATCCGGACACGTTCGCCAGCACGACGCTGGACCGGCCGGCGCGGCTGTACTCGGTCACCTACCAGCTGCTGGGCAATCCGGGCCGGGCGGAGAGCGAGCTGCGCGACGCCGCGAGGAGGTTGTGGTCGGCCGATGTCGCGGCCCAGGTCGGTGCGGACGCGGCGCAACGGCGGATCGCGGCGGTGGAGCGGGACGATCCCAAGCGTGCGAAGACCGAGCTCACCCGGCACGTCCGGGCGTTGCGCAGCTCGCTCCGCACCGGGGAGGACGTCGGTCTCGACCCGACCCAGCTGCTCGGGGCGGGGACCAGCGCGCTCATCGACCGCATCGCGGCGATGGACATCACCTGTCTCGTGCTCGACGAGTGCCATCACCTGCTCGACTGGTGGGCGCTCGTGGTGAACACGGTGGTGGAGCGGCTTTCCGAGCTGCGCCCGGTGGCCGTGATAGGGCTGACCGCGACGTTGCCCGACCCCGACTCCGCACAGGAGGAGCTGAACTACACCGGCCTGCTCGGCCCCGTGGACGCCGAGCTGCACCTGGCCGCCATGGTGGCCGAAGGCGGGATCGCACCGTGGCGCGACGGTCTGCGCGTCGCGGAGCTGGAGCCCGCCGAGTCGCGGTTCCTGGACACGTGGTCCACGTCCTTCGCCGAACGCCTCGACACCGTGCTGCTGAGCGAGCCGTTCATCGACTGGGCGGTCGCGCGGATCGCGACCGCCGCGGAGGACAGCCGCGAGCGACCCGCCGAGGAGCGGGTCACCGCGGCCGGGTGGGACCGGTTCTGGGACATCGACCCGCTCGCCACCGCCGCGCTCGCCCGGTGGTGGACCGCCCGGGGAATGGCGCTGCCCCAGGGGTTCGACCCGCCCGAGGCGGCGGCCGTCGACGCCCCGCTCACCCTCGACGACCGGCTCCTGCTGCTGGACGCGTGGCTGCACGCTCCCGACGCGACGATCCCGCAGGAGACCCGCGAGGACGCGAGCCTGATCGTCCGGCGGCACGGTGTCTCGATCACCACGACGGGCGTCCGGTGGAACCGCTCGGCCGCGGACATCGTGTGTTCGAGATCGACGGCCAAGGGCAGGGCCGCCGGTGAGATCCTCTGCCAGGAGGCGGCGACGCGCGGGGACCGGCTGCGAGCGCTCGTCGTGGTCGAACGCGATCGCGCCACGAGCCCTCCCGCCGCGGCCAGGGCGGTGCTGGGCGAGGACGCCGGTACCGCGGCGAGGGTGCTGGCCGCGGTGTGCGACTTCGGCCAGGTGGCACGGCGGGGAGTCGTCTGCGTGACGGGCAGCGGGGCGTGGTGCGACGCGCTCGGTGCCGAGCGCATCGTGAGCGCCATCAACGTGTCCACCGAGGACGGACGCTGGGCCACCACCCGCGGCTGCGACATCCCGGCCGCCGTGGAGCTCGTCGGCCGCGGAGCAGCGTGGGAGTCGGCGCACTGGCTCCGCGCCGCCCGAGCCGCGCTCGAGGACGGTTCGGCACACACCCTCGTCGCGACCCGCGGTCTCGTCGGCGAGGGATGGAACTACCCGGCGCTCAACGTGTTGGTCGACCTGTCCGAGGTCGCCAGCACGACCGCGATGACCCAGCTCCGCGGGCGGGCGCTGCGGATCGACCCGCACGCGCCGGACAAGGTCGCCTCGTTGTGGGACGTGGTGATCGCCCATCCCACCGCGCACGGCGACTGGAGCCGGTTCCGGCGCCGGCACGCCCGGTGGTGGGGGCCGAACCGGGACGGCACCGTGGTGACCGGCGCGCCCAAGGTGCACCCGCGGGCGGCAGAGCCGGCGCCCCCGCCCGCGGAGCAGCACGGCGCGATCAACGACGCGAGCGCGGCGGTGATGTCCGATCACGCCGGCACGGTGCGCGCGTGGGACCAGGTGGCCGCCGAGGGGATCGCCACCAGCGAGGTCCGGGTCGTCTCCCGCCGCACGCGCCGGCAGGTGCGTACCCGGCGCCGCGGGTGGCGGCGCACCGGCCTCGGCGTGGCGCTCACCGGCGGGGTGGCGGCGGCGATCGCCGCAACCGTCGGGCTGCCGGTCGTGGTCGGGGCCGCCGGGCTCGTCGTCGGTGTGGTGGGCCTGCTGACGCTGGCGACGCGCGGCCGGGCACGGTCGGAGGAGGCGACCCTGCTGGCGCTCGGCGAGGCGGTGGCCGAGGGGCTGGCCGCCGCCGGTCACCCCGACCTGCGTGGAGCCGAGATCACCGGGACGGCCGCGGCCGGCGGGGTCTCGACCGTGATCCACAACGTGGACGACGACGCGGCGGTGGTGTGGGCGGACGCGTTCGAGGAGCTGTTGGGTCCACTCGGGACACCACGCTGGATGCTGACGACCGGGGACCGGGTGTGGCGCGTCCCCCGTCCGATCGGCGCCGGCAAGGACGCGGCGTCGGCGTTCGCCGACGCCGTCCGGCAGCGCGTGCCGCGGGCCCGCCTGGTCCGCGCCGGCACCCCGGAGGCCACCGAGCTCACGCTGCGCGCGGCCCGCGAACGCCCGGACGAGATCCACCGAACCTTGCGTTGGACCTGAGTGGTTCAGGGCTCTTCGGGCGTGACGGGGGTGCGGGCGAGGATCACGCGGGCTCGGCCCAGCATCGCCGGGTCGACCATCTCGCCGTCGGCGAGCGTCGAGACACGTACCGGCCGCCAGCACCTCCCGGGCCCAGCGGGTCTCGGCCTCCGACGGGTGGACGGCGACGCGTCCCACCCAGCCGAACGCCCGGCCCCGCTCGGTGTCGGCGCGCGGGCCGGCCAGGTCCTTTATCGCCGGGTAGGCCGACAGCATGGGCGCCGGCAGGCCGGCGGCGGCTTGGAGCAGGCGGACGCGCGCGTGGTCGAGCATCTCCGCAACCCCGCCGCGAGCCAACGGACGGCGAGACCTACCCGACCGCGTAGCTCAGGTCCTTCGCGGTGAGCGAGTCGGGGCGCAGGCGTATCCACATCGCGCCGGTGACGGCCGGGTCCTCCCGCAGGTAGCGGCGGAAGCGTGGGTCCCGGCGGTCCTCGTCGGAGCCGAGGTAGCGGGCGAGCTTGCGGTGGCCGCGCGCGGTGTCGAAGGGCAGGGTCTCGGCGGAGCCGCGGGCGGTGACCTGGCGGACGGCGCCGGTGCCGAGGTCGCATTCGTCGACGACGACCGCGAGGGCGGGGTCCGCGCGCACGCGGTCGCCGAGCTTGGCCCAGGGGCCGGTGCGGATCCAGAAGGCGCGGTCCTCCCAGAGGAACCACGTGGGGCGCACGGTGGGCCCGTTGGTCGCGACCCGTGCGGTGAGCGGCCGGCGCAGGAACGCGTCGATGTCGAATGCGTGCATGGAGCAGGAGTGTGGGACCTCGACCGCGCTGGAGGTCAACATGCCCGGCTCGCCGGCAGGCCGGTCACCGCTTGGGGCCGCGTGCCCGCCGGCCGCTCGTCGTACCCGACCGGCGGGCCGGGGTGGTCGTGCTCGTGGCCGGCGTGGTGTCCGCGGCCGGCTTTCCGGTGGGCCACTTCAGTTCCACCTCGAGCTCGTCGCCGTCGATCGCTAGCTCGATCTCGCAGCGGGTCTCGTCCGGGACGTGCACCTTCACCGTGCTGGCCCCCAGCGCGAGCTCGACCTTGTTCCCGTCGGCGAGCGCGGCGGCCGGCGCGGCGAGTCGCTGGGCGGCCTCCTCGCGCTTGACCTCCACGTCCGCCCATGTCATGGCCCCTTCGACGCCGGTGCGCTGCTGGTCTAGTTGGTCGACATCATGTCCCGCAGCTCGGCCTCCTGCTCGTTCGACAGGGTCGACTGCATCAGCCTCGGCGTGTGCCCGGCCTCGGCCAGCGCCGCCTTCACCTTGTCCACGACCGCGTCGCTGGACATGAGGAACAGCGCCGACGTCCCTGGCGTGACCTGGTCGCGGACCGACTTGATGAACTTGTCGTCGATCCCGACGTCGCTCAGCGATCCGGCCAGCGCCCCCGTGGCAGCGCCGATGGCGGCGCCCAGGAACGGGACGAAGAAGATCAGGCCGAACAGCATCCCCCAGAACATGCCGCCCATCGCGCCGCCCGCCGTCAGGTTGTTGAGCCGCCGCGTCTTCGGCTTCTTCGCACCGGGCGCCCACGACACGGTCGCCGCGTCGTGGATCTTGATGAGCTCCTGTTTGGCCAGCACCTCCAAGGTGTTGACGGTCTCATCGGCCGCCGTGGGACTGTCGAACTTCCAGACCGTGAGCGTCGTCATCGTGCTTCTCCCGTCGACTCGGGACTCCGGCACCGTCACCGTCGGGTCAACGGCGCCCGACCGCCTCCCCCCTTTCCGGGTGAGACGCGTACAGCTACGCGCCCGCATCTCATCACCTGCGGGCGATGAGCCCGTGATGGCAACGGGACACGGTGGCGACCTCCATGCCGATCCCACTGACGGGAGTCGAACGATGAGTGACGCACAGGCAGGTGTGGGCGCGGCCGCCGGAACCCGCGCGAGGGCCCCGGCTACGCCCGCGGCACGAGGCGTGCCAGGCCCACCGCATGGGTGGGCTGGATCTGGTTCGCCGCCGTGATGATGGTCCTGGTCGGCACGTTCAACGCCATCTACGGTCTCGTCGCCCTGTTCGAGGACACATACTTCACGGCGACCTCGCAAGGGCTGCTGGTGTTCGACCTCACCCAGTGGGGCTGGATCCACCTCATCGTCGGGGCGGCGGCCGTGATCGCCGGTTTCGCGCTGCTGATCGGGGCGACGTGGGCGCGGGTGCTCGCGGTGGTGCTCGCGGTGCTGAACGCCATCGCGCAGCTCGCGTTCATGTCGGCGTACCCGGCGTGGTCGCTGATCGTGATCGCCCTCGACGTGCTCGTGATCTGGGCTGTCATCGTGCACGGCGACGAGCTGAGGGCTGAGAGCCGGGACTGATGGTTTCATCCGGGGCGGATGAGGTGTGCGCCGCCGCCGAGCGCTTCGCGAGACGGGCCCGCTGATCGCGCTGTGCCGGGGTTGGGCGGTGCGGGTCGCTTCCCGTCCAGTCCGCGGATACGGTGCGTGCGCGCCGACCCGATGGGGTGAAACCCTTGCCGTACAACGGAAATTGCGCACGGTCTTCGGTAGACTGAACATATGTGCGAGCCGATTGTCGATCTACCCGAGGACGCTTCCCCGGAGGCGGTGCCGTTGGCGACGGCACGCGGGTTCACGCGAGCGGCCTGGCAAAACGAGGGACACTCACTGGAACAACTCGCCCTGTTCGCGGCGGCCAGTGGTGGCGAGTTCGATGCTTTGGAGGTCGCCGCGTTGTTTCGGATCTCCCTCCGCGCCGCGCAGCAACGTCTGGAGTTCGCGGTGACGCTGGCGACTCGGTTGCCGCGGACGTTGGCGGCGATCAAAGCCGGCCGCCTCGACCCGTACCGAGCCTCGAAGATCGCCGACGCCACCCTGACATTGTCACTTGAGGACACCGCGACCGTGGAAGCGGAGATCCTTGACCAGGTCGAGGAGATGCCGGCCGTCATGCTCAGCCGCGCACTGCGGCGGATCGTGGCTCGGGTGAACGCCGACGCCCTGCAGGCTTTGCACGAGAAGCGGGTGGCGCAGCGGCGGGTCGACAACTATCCGACCGAGGACGGCTGTTCCGTGTTGACCGTGCATGGGTCGGCGGCGCGGGTTCAGGTCGCTGCCGGGCGGGTTGATGCGATCGCCTATCAGCTCCGGGACACCGGCGGCGCTGATGGGCGGACGATGGACCAACTCCGCTCCGATGTCGCCCTCGACCTGCTGGCGGGTAAGGACTTCGAACACGCGAAGATCATCGTGCAGGTCACGTTGCCGGCCCGGGCCGCGTTGGGGGTGGACAACACCCCCGGGCACCTGGTCGGCTACGGCGACATCGCCGCCCAACAAGCCGTCGACCTCGCCTACCAGACCGACGCGACCTGGCGACGGATCCTGACCGAACCCGCGACCGGCCGGGTGCTGGACGTGGGGCGGCGCCGCTACACCCCACCCGCCGCGTTGCGTGACCACATCCACGCCACCATGCCC
>NZ_WHTD01000198.1 GCF_009379765.1 Actinophytocola sp.
CCGGAGGACGCGTCGGTGGCGAGGCGGGCGTAGGCGCGCAGCGCGGCGGTCACCGGGCGCTGTCGGTCCTTGGGCTGCCACGGGCGTTCGCTGGAGTCCATCTTCGCCCGGCGGTCGGCCAGGACCCGCGGGTCGACCAGCAGCTCCAGCGTGCGCTCGTGCACGTCGATGAGGATTCGGTCGCCGTTCTCGACCAGGCCGATCGTGCCGCCGCCGGCGGCCTCGGGGGAGATGTGGCCGACCGACAGCCCGGACGACCCGCCGGAGAACCGGCCGTCGGTGATCAGCGCGCACTTCTTGCCGAGACCCGCGCCCTTGAGGAACGCCGTCGGGTGCAGCATCTCCTGCATGCCCGGCCCGCCCGCCGGCCCCTCGTAGCGCACGACCAGCACCTCGCCCGGCTGGATCTCCCTGCTCAGGATCACCGAGACGGCCTGCTCCTGGCTCTCGACCACCCGCGCCGGGCCCTCGAACCGGAACAGCTCCTCGTCGATGCCCGCGGTCACGTGGCCGACCGCGTCGGTGTCAGCGCAGTACGCCGGTGAGCGGGTCGTAGCGGAGAACCTCGCGGCGGGTCTCGGTGCTGTCGCGCAGACCGTCCACGCTGATCGTCAGCGTGCCGACCCGGACCCGGTCCTTGGTCGCCACCCGCAACCACGGCCGGCCCGCGCGCAGGACGGTGACCTCATCGACCAGACCGCCGTCGCGGCCGGCGGCGATGGCGTATCCCGGCCCGTCGGGCGGGTCGATGTCGAGCCCGCCGTCCTCGCGGATGGTGAAGGTGACCACGAGGTCGCCGCGACCGCCGTTGGCGTCGCCCATGAAGTCGTAGACGGGTGCCGGATCGCCGACGTAGTGCCGCAGCCGCCCGAGCCCGGTGACGTCCATGCCGTTGTAGAAGTTGCGGCCCTGGCCGTCGATCCAGAAGTGGGGGTTGTGCGTCGGCGAGCTGAAGTCGGGGCCCGAGTTGTAGGACATGTGCCAGTGCGGCGGGTTGTCCGGGTGCAGCGTGTTGTTGGTCTCGAAGCCCATCAGCACGAAGCGGTGCCCCTTCGCCGCGGCCCGCGCCACCATGCCGGAGTCGCGCCAGATCGCGTAGGTCGCGATGAGCTGGTTGACGACCGACCTCACCTGACCCGCCGGCCACGGCACGGTGGCCCACGGTCCGGCCGCGCGATCGGGATCGTTGTGCTCGATCCGGAAGTGCAGGCCCGGCGAGACGTCGGGATGGCTCCAGACCTGGATCGTCGGCTGGTTCGCGTCGATCGTGGGCTCGGTCATCGGAAGCGTGAAGCCGAGGCAGCCGGCGTGGTCGCGCCGCAGGTCCAGCCGGGTGTCCTGGTGGACCACGGCACGCACCGCCACGCCGGGCCAGCGCACGCGCATCTCGATCCCGCGGCCGGTCCGCGGTCCGCGGACGAAGGCGTAGTACTCTGCCCGGCTGGCCACCGAGTACGCGTCGCCCGGCACGAGCTCGTAGCCCTCCGGCAGGGTGATCTCGGGCTGGTCCGGGGTGCCCGGCTGGGCACGGACGACCCGGAACGCCGCGTACGCCAGTTCCTGCGCGACCGCCCCGCCGGGGAAGGCCAGGGCCAGACCGGCCGCGGACGTTCCGGCGAGCAGGGATCGTCGAGTCAACGATGTGGACATGTCACCAGTCCTCGTCACGAGTGGTGTGATACCAACCGGGCTATGGTCGCTGACCATCATGAACGTTGACCAGCTTTGCGGAAAATCGAGTTGTTCCGGTCGCGAATGGACTCACTCGACCGCAACGGCTGGTGCCATGAGATCGGGGCACCAGTCGACGCCGGCGGTGATCAGGCCGTGCCCGGCGGTCTGGCCGAGCTGTACGGCATCGTCAACGGCCTGACCACGAGACTGCACAGCAACGACACCCTGGATGTGACGAGTGGCGGCTCATGCTGAAGGAGCTGGGCATGTCCGAACGGCGTCGGTGAGTTGCCCATCTACGTCGGTGACATGCCCGTCTGCGTCGTCGTGGTGCCTGGTGGCGGCGGGTGGCACGAGGTCCGTTCCCGGCTGGTCGCGTGAACGGCGAACTCACCGACGCCACAGGGAGACACAGCTACGTGGATGGGTGACACAGCGACAGGCTGCTGTGATCGGGGAAGATCAGGTGGCCGGCGGCGGGGTGCTTGCTGTCGCGGACGGCGACGCGGCCACCAGGCAGGGCGGCGACCTCCACGCACGCACCGTTGTCGGTACTGAGGCTACTTTTGCGCCACGTGAGGCCTGCGGGCAGATCGGTGGCCATGGGGCGCCTCCTTGCGTTACTCCCGCGCCTTGAGCATGGACCGGAGCAACGCCACGGACTTCTCCGGACCGAGCGCGACGCGCTGCAGGTTCTCTGCCGAGAGTTTATAGGACCGGACCTGCTCCTGGTCCTGGATGTAGACCGCGCCGTCATGCAACTCGGAGAACACGATGGGCCGGGCCTGCTCGAAGTCCAGCATGAAGAACCGCCCACTCATCGCGGTGTGGAAGCCGTCCTCGGGCCGGACGATCTGGATGGTCACGTTCGGCAGCGTGGACATCTGGATCAGGTGCTCCACTTGGGCGCGGCGGATCTCCGGCGTGCCGACGGCCAACCGCAGCGCGGCCTCGCCGATCACCGCGTGCAGCCGCAGCGGCCGGTTCGGGTCGGTGAGCCGGTTGGCGCGGGCCAGCCGGAAGTTCACCACGCGCTCACCGTGGTCGGGCCGGACGCGTGGTGTTTCCGCGGTGATCGCTGTGGCGTAGTCAGCGGTTTGCAGGAGCCCGGGAAAGGCCATCGGCTCGAAGATGAACTCGGCTTCGGCCAGGCCCTCCAGGCCGACGAAGGTCTTCAGCCAGTCCGGCAGGACCTTCGCCCACGGCGCCCACCAGGTGGTCTCGTCGGCGCAGGTGGTGAGGGCGGTGATCCGGTCCAGGTCGCGCCGCTCCACGCGGTACAGCGTGAGCAGGGTGGTGATGTCGTCCGGATCCTGTTGCTGGAAGCCGGTTTCCAGGTGGCCGACCTTCGCCCGGGACATGCCGGTCTGCTCCGCGACCTCGGACAGCTTCAGCCCGGTGGCCTCGCGGTAGCGGCTCAGTTCGACTCCGATCAGCCAGCGCAGCGGCGACGGGTCACGACGGGGAGCCATGGGTACCTCCTCAGGACGGGTGTGGTCGAGATCCTCTCGCAGCGCAGTGTGGCTCGTCATCACCCATTAGTGTGATGATAGTTGTGAGACGTCTAACGACCCTGATGACTTCAGTCATGCACCGAACGAGGAGGAGGTTCCGATGAGCACGGCAGACGAGGACGAGCTGGCGGAGCGGCGCCGTCAGGCGCTGGACGAACTGGTGCCCGATCCGGCCGGGATGCCGCCGCTGTGCGCGGAGGAGGAGTTCGAGGACGTGGTGGCGACCGTCGTGGCCGAGAGCGCGCCCCGGTTGTTCGCCGTGGTGCAGGAGTACGGCACCAGGGTGGGTGTCCAGGTCGCCGGCTGGGGCCTCGCGCACGAGGACCACGTCGACGTGATCGGCATGGAAAGCGACGTGCACCTCGGCGCACCGCGACCCGAGGACGTCCTGCGCGGCTTCGGCGTGCGGGACCGGATCACCGCCCGCATCGTCTGGCACGACCCGGCCGCCGCGACCCCGGACGACGCCGACGGTTCGTGACGACGCCTCACGTCGCTCCGGACATTATTCTGGTTCGGGTGTGCCGTTTTGCCACACGCACGGCGAGGTGGCGATCAAGTACAACCCGCCAACGTCGTTGGCTTGGATTCGCATCCGGAATCCGTCGTCGTTGTTCTCGACCCAGATGGATTCGTAGGTGGGTCGTTCGTCGTCCAGGACGCGGAAGTTGTGGTCGAGCCACCAGTGTTCCAGGTCGGCGACGTACTCGGGGTACTCATCGCGTGGCAGATTGTGGATTTGGTAGTTGACAGACGCGATCTTTCGACCTTTGGGTCCGTTGTCGGTAGGGTCGTCGCATTCGACGGTGTGGATCAAGCTAATTTCTGGTCGGGCTTGTGCAGGTAGTACGGCAAGTGCGTGGCGAAAGTATTCTTCCACGCGTTGTTCGGCTTGCTCTACGGTGATTGTGGTGTGCATTCCTGGCTCCGTTCCACAGCTTGCGACGAGCAGGACGGTCAGCGACAGCAGTGCGCTCCACGCTGATCTCGAGTAGCTCATGTCGTCTGCTTTCCCGCGATGATTAGTCCCATGTTTCTCAGCGCTTGGCCGGGATGCCGCCGCTGTGCGGGGAGGGCCACGTCGACCTGATCGGGATGGAAGGCGACGTGCACCTGGCCGTGGTGATTCGCGATTCGCCGGGCGCTATTCCGGTTCGGGTGTGCCGTTTTGCCACACGCACGGTGAGGTGGCGATCAGGACGAACTTGCCTTTGTCGCTGGCTATGATCCGCATCCGGAACCCGTCGTTGTTCTCGACCCAGATGGATTCGTAGGTGGGTCGTTCGTCGTCGAGGACGCGGAAGTTGTGGTCGAGCCACCAGCGTTCCAGGTCGGCGATGTACTCGGGGTACTCATCGCGTGGCAGATCGTGGATTTGGTAGTTGACCGAGGTGATCTTCCGTCCTTTGGGGCCGTAGTCGGTGGGATCGTCGCATTCGTAGGTGTCGATCAGGCTGGGTTCGGGCCGTGCTTGTGCGGGTAGCACGGCGAGCGCCTGACGGAAGTATTCTTCCACGCGATGTTCGGCTTCCTCGACGGTGATCGTGGCATGCATTTCTGGCTCCGTTTCACAGCTTGCGACAAGCAGGACGGCCAGCGGCAGCAGTCCGCTCCACGCTGATCTCGAGTGACTCATGCCGTCTGCTTTCCCGCGATGATCAGTCCCATGTTTCTCAGTGCTTTGTTTCCGTCGTCCCAGTATTGGCTGTGTGCTTCGGTGCTGAGGCCGCCCTGGTAGCGAGGGCCTTCGGTGCCGGGGTCGGACTCGAACACGCTGGCGCCGAAGTCCTTACCGGCTGGGTCCGGGCCGTGCACGTCGGTGTCGATCTGGGGGACGAGGTCGAGATCGACGTTCGAGACCTGGATGATGTCGTGCGCGGCCACGGTCGCGTGCACGTGTCCGGGCGGCAGGTTCAGGTCGGCGGCGTTGTCGACGCCGACGCCGGGGCTGCCGACGAACACCACGTCGTCGGCGTCGAGCCCCTCGCTCGCGGCCGTGTGGCCGATGACCGTTGAGCCGTAGCTGTGACCGATCACCGTGTTGTGCGACGGCTGGCCTTCGTGGGTGGCGCGCAGGCCGTCCTGGAACCGGTCCAGATCCCGCTTGGCGTCGTCCGCGTAGCTGGGGCGGGCGGCTTCGGAAAGGTCCTGCGGCGCGGCGTAGCCCACCCAAGTGATCACTGACGTGGACGGTGAGCCCTCCTTCTTCGCGGCCTCAGCCATGCTGTCGGTTCGGTTCATGTCGCCGTTGATGCTGTCGAGTCCGGAGCCGGTGCCGGGTACGAACGTGGCGACGTTCGTGGCGGTGTCGGGGTTGCCCATGGCGATGATGGCCTGACCACTGTCGGCGTCGACGCCGAGCAGGTAGGCGTCCGGCGCCCCGCCATCCGGATTCTCGAGTCGGTTCTGGATGTCGCCCAGACCGCGGAGCTTGGCTTCGAGATCGTCGATCTGCGCACGGATTATCGCCTCGGCAAGCGTGCCCCGATGCTCGTCGAGTTCGTTCTTGAGCTCGTCGAGCTGGGTGGTGAGGTCGGCTTGTTGGCCGGCGAGTACCTGTCGGTTGGCGGTGTCGCGGTACTCGGCGGGTATGCCGTCGGTGGAGCCGACCCATTCGGGGGCGGTGGCGGTCAGCTCGTTGCGCTCCTCCTCGGACAGGCCGAGCCACCATTCGTTGATCTCGCTCGGGCTGCCGCCCGGTGGCGGGTTCAGCCTCGACCGGTCGCCGTTGGCGTCGGGGTAGTACGCCGGGTGCGTCGCCCGGCGCAGCGTGGCGGCAAGCTCCTCGTCGACGATGCTGGCCTGCGCCAGGATCCGGGCGATTTCGTCGCTCACCTGCTGGGCTATCCGCATACGCTCCGCGGTCTCCGCGGAGTGCGGGTCGAACCCACGGCCGGTGTCGGTGACCAGCGTTCCGGCGTCGCTGATGATCATGTCGTAGTGCCGGGCCAGGTATTCGGCCTCGTCCTGATCGCGCCGCAGTATTTCGATGGCGTCGGCCGCGGTCCGTAACGCCCGTTTCACCGGGTCGGCCTCGTGGCCGATGTCGTCGAACCTGCTGACCAGACTCTTTCGCTCCGCGCGGGCCCGATCCGACGCGTCGCCGTGCCAACCCCGTGGGTGCGTCCAGTTCAACTCGTCGGCCACCTGGCTCAGCTCGTCGACGCGGAGCTTGACCTGCTGTGCCGCGTCCTCCACCGCGCCCGCGTCCCAGTCCCGGATCGCGCTCCATGTGACGCTCATTCGTGCCTCCGGTGCCGCCGGTCCGCGGTCTCCAGGTTCGCCCTGGCGGTCGCCTCGTTGTGCGCGTACTCCTCGGCGGTGCCGCCCAGGTCCGTGCCCAGCCGGACGACGTCGTCGCCCAGTGTCCGTAACCGGGTCTTCCACACCATGCTCAGGGTGCTGGCCGAGCCCGCCGATGCACTGCCCGGCAGCGCCGGCTCAACACCCGACACCGCGGCGGGAAGATCGACCCTCCCGGTGTCCTCGCCGGCGGTGACCGCATCCCTGCCGCACGAGCGGATCTCCTCGATGATCACGCCATAGCCGTCCATGAACAGCCCTTCCCCAGTAGTCGCTCGACCACACTGTGACAGCGAGCGGGGCACGGGTGTTCCGAAGAACGGCCGAATCAAGTAGTTCTACGCACCGGAACCACCCGACCGGTCTAGGCCATGTCTCGCGGATCTTGGATCGTGGTATTCGCGCCCAGCTGCCCCCTGGCCGCGTTGGCCGCAGTGGCGTAAAGGTTTCAGGGTCACGCGACACCAGGTCCGACAGACGTGATCAGTACCTGCCTCTGATCAGCGAACCAGCAGCACCGGGATATCGAGGCCCAGCGTGGTCCATGCCTTGTCGGCGGTCACGGCGACTCCTTCGGGAACTCCCGAAGCAACGGCGAGACACGCCCGGTCTCCCAGCGACAGTCCGACCCGGCGCGTCGCCGGCCAGAGCAACGCGGCCCGGGTCGCATCGTCCACTGTGAACGGACGGACGTGCACGCCAAGGGACTGCAGTCCCTCAGCTGCCGCGCCGGGAGCAGGGTGTCCTCGCTGCCCGAGCTTCTGCACGATCTCGGACCAGTTCACGGTGGAGACCACCGCGCCAGCGAGCATCTCGGCGACCTGATCATGTCCAGGCTCGCGATACAGCAATGCCAGCACGGCACTGGCGTCGAGCACTGCCGTCAAAATGGCTCCTCGTCGACACGGTCGCGGGTAGCTTCGGCGCGGCGGTCGGCGAGCAGCTCATCGACGGCGCCGCCGGCATGGCCGGCAGCAGCGGCAGCAGCGATCGCCTCGTCCTGGAGACGAGCGAGAAGGTGGCCACGTTCCTCGAGCACGACCCGGCCGTCATCGACATAGACGACCAGCGTTTGTCCGGGAGTGATCCCAGCCGCCCGCCGTACTTGCACAGGAATCGTCAACCGCCCGTCGGGCGTGGCGGACAACTCGGCCCGCGGCGCCTCGCCCGGCAACGTCGACATGACTTCAGTCTATCCGCCGACTTCGTGTCGCATCCGCCGAGCTCTCGACATGTCCGGCGGAGGGCGCAGGATGTCGCCGATCCTGGTTTTCGCGGGACGGGTCGCGGACGGCGCCGGAGGACGCGTCGGTGGCGAGGCGGGCGTAGGCGCGCAGCGCGGCGGTCACCGGGCGCTGTCGGTCCTTGGGCTGCCACGGGCGTTCGCTGGAGTCCATCTTCGCCCGGCGGTCGGCGAGGATCTCGGGCGAGACGAGCAGCTCGAGGCGCCGCTCGTGCACGTCGATGAGGATTCGGTCGCCGTTCTCGACCAGGCCGATCGTGCCGCCGCCGGCGGCCTCGGGGGAGATGTGGCCGACCGACAGTCCGGATGACCCGCCGGAGAACCGGCCGTCGGTGATCAGCGCGCACTTCTTGCCGAGACCCGCGCCCTTGAGGAATGCCGTCGGGTGCAGCATCTCCTGCATGCCCGGCCCGCCCGCGGGCCCCTCGTAGCGCACGACCAGCACCTCGCCCGGCTGGATCTCCCTGCTCAGGATCACCGAGACGGCCTGCTCCTGGCTCTCGACCACCCGCGCCGGGCCCTCGAACCGGAACAGCTCCTCGTCGATGCCCGCGGCCTTGATCACCGAGCCGTCCTCGGCCAGGTTGCCGTGCAGCACCGCCAGCCCGCCCTCGACGGTGTAGGCGTGCTCGACGTCGCGGATGCAGCCGCCCTCCGCGTCGGTGTCCAGCGACGACCAGCGGTTCTCCGTGGAGAACGCCTGCGTGGTGCGCACCCCGCCGGGCGCCGCGTGGAACAGTTCCACGGCCGCCGCCGACGGCGACTCGGCCCGGATGTCCCATTCACCGAGCCACCTCTCCAGCGACGGGCTGTGCACGGTGTGCACGTCGGTGGTCAGCAGCCCGCCGCGCCACAGCTCGCCGAGGATGGCCGGGATTCCGCCGGCGCGGTGCACGTCCTCCATGTGGTACATCGAGTTCGGCGACACCTTCGACAGGCACGGCACCCGCCTGCTGATCGCGTCGATGTCGGCGAGGGTGAACTCGACCTCGCCCTCGCGTGCCGCCGCGAGGACGTGCAGCACGGTGTTCGTCGAGCCGCCCATCGCCATGTCCAGCGCCATCGCGTTGACGAACGCGTCGCGGGTGGCGATCGAGCGGGGCAGCACGGAGTCGTCGTCGGACCCGTACCAGCGGCGGCACAGCTCCATCACGGTCGTGCCGGCGCGGGAGAACAGGTCGCGCCGCGCGGCGTGCGTGGCGAGCGTCGAGCCGTTGCCAGGCAGCGCCAGGCCCAGCGCCTCGGTGAGGCAGTTCATCGAGTTCGCGGTGAACATCCCGGAGCACGAGCCGCAGGTGGGGCAGGCGGACTGCTCGATCGCGGTCAGCCCAGCCTCGTCGACGTTGTCGTTGGCCGACGCGGAGATCGTGGTGATCAGGTCCGACGACGCGTGCGCGACGCCGTCGAGCACGACCGCCTTGCCGGCCTCCATCGGCCCGCCGGACACGAACACCGTGGGGATGTTGAGCCGCATGGCGGCGTTGAGCATGCCCGGGGTGATCTTGTCGCAGTTCGAGATGCACACGAGCGCGTCGGCGGCGTGCCCGTTGACCATGTACTCCACCGCGTCGGCGATGATCTCGCGCGAGGGCAGCGAGTAGAGCATGCCGCCGTGTCCCATCGCGATGCCGTCGTCGACCGCGATCGTGTGGAACTCGCGCGCGATCCCGCCGGCCTCGCCGATGGCCTCGGCCACGATGTCGCCGAGGTCGCGCAGGTGCACGTGCCCCGGCACGAACTGCGTGTAGGAGTTGGCGATCGCCACGATCGGCTTGCCGAAGTCGCCGTCGGTCATGCCGGTGGCCCGCCACAGCGAGCGGGCGCCCGCCGCGTTGCGGCCGTGGGTGGTGATGCGGGAACGGAGCTCTGGCACGGCTCCTCCAGTCAGTCTTGGTCTACGGCGTGTTCGACCTTGGCGTCGAGTTCCACGGGGTCCGCTGTTTCCACGGGCTCCGCCGGTGGGGGCGCCTCGCTGGGATCGTCCAGCCGGCCGCCGCTGATCAGCGCGAGCGCGGGCAGGTGTCGGGCGCGGACGGTCGGCAGGGGCTGCTCCTTGCCGTCGTCGAGCACCGCGCGCACCCAGGACCGCTCGGACACCCGCAGCGCTCGAATGTCGCTCCAGCGCAGCTCGTGGCGGCCGAACGCGGTCCGCGCCACCAGGCCGTCGGCGTCGGCGACGGTGCGCAGCCGCAGCACCAGCGCGATGGCGCCGAACGGCACCAGGTACACCAGGAACAGCCAGGGTGCCGCGAACGCGAACGGGGTCGCGGTCACGACCAGCAGCAGCGCGCCGAGCACCGCGGTCGCCGGGGTGCGGAACACGAGGCGGCGGGGCAGCTGCTGGGTGGTCACTTCGACTATGGTGCCATGTCCAGCATTCGGGAGCACAATCCCGCAGAGTTGACGTCAATACTCTGAACGCACTAGCGTCTCGTGCGTGCCCCAGCAGACCGGTCTCGTACTTCCCAGGCGCGTTCGACGCTGAGGAAGCCAGGCTGCGTCGAACGCGCGACCCTCGTACGACCATTGGTCGGCGGGGGTTTTTTCATGCGTGAGAGCCTGGACCACGAGCCAGTCGCATAACACCGACCACACCAGAGGCTGAAGCCGATGACCAGTGCGACACAGCGGCCCAACCCGGTCGCCGCGACCCCGGGGCCGCGGTCCCATGGAGCCAGACCAAAGCCGGCGCCGCCGACGGGTACGCCCGTTCGGGTGACCGGCGCCCAGTCGCTCGTTCGGTCGCTCGAGGCGGTAGGCGTCGAGTTCGTGTTCGGCATTCCGGGCGGCACGATCCTGCCCGCGTACGACCCGCTGCTCGACTCGACGAAGGTCCGGCACGTGCTGGTCCGCCACGAGCAGGGCGCGGGTCACGCGGCCACCGGCTACGCGCAGGCCACCGGCAACGTCGGTGTCTGCATGGCCACCTCCGGACCCGGCGCGACCAACCTGGTCACCCCGCTCGCCGACGCCAACATGGACTCGGTGCCCATCGTCGCGATCACCGGGCAGCAGAGCCGCGCGCTGATCGGCACGGACGCCTTCCAGGAAGCCGACATCTGCGGCATCACGCTCCCGATCACCAAGCACAACTTCCTCGTCACCGATCCCGCGGAGATCCCGCAGACCATCGCCGAGGCGTTCCACCTGGCCGGGACCGGCCGGCCAGGACCCGTGCTGGTCGACATCCCCAAGGACGTGCTCCAGGAGATCACCTCCTTCTCCTGGCCGCCGGAGATGCGGCTGCCCGGCTACAAGCCGACCACCCGGCCGCACGGCAAGCAGGTCCGCGAGGCCGCCAAGCTCATCGCGGCCGCCCGCCGGCCGGTGTTCTACGTCGGCGGCGGCGTGATCAAGGCCGAGGCGTCGGCCGAGCTCGCCACGCTGGCCGAGCTGACCGGGATCCCCGTGGTCACCACACTGATGGCCCGTGGCGCGTTCCCCGACTCGCACCGCCAGCACCTCGGCATGCCCGGCATGCACGGCTCGGTGGCCGCGGTCGCGGCCATGCAGAAGGCCGACCTGCTGATCGCGCTCGGCGCCCGGTTCGACGACCGGGTCACCGGCCAGCTGGCGTCGTTCGCGCCGGACGCGCAGATCGTGCACGCCGACATCGACCCGGCGGAGATCTCCAAGAACCGCCGCGCGGACGTGCCGATCGTGGGCGACTGCAAGGAGATCATCACCGAGCTCACCGCCGCGGTGCGGGCCGAGTACGGCCCGAGCGGCGGCCCGGCGGACCTGTCGCCGTGGTGGGCGCAGCTCGACTCGCTGCGCGAGACGTTCCCGCTCGGCTACGAGTGGCCCGGCGACGGCGCGCTGTCCCCGCAGTACGTGATCGAGCGGATCGGCCAGATCGCCGGCCCGGACGCGATCTACACCGCGGGGGTCGGCCAGCACCAGATGTGGGCGGCGCAGTTCATCAAGTACGAGAAGCCCGCCACCTGGATCAACTCCGGCGGCCTCGGCACGATGGGCTTCGCCGTGCCGGCCGCGATGGGCGCCAAGTTCGGCCAGCCGGACCGCGTCGTGTGGGCCATCGACGGCGACGGCTGCTTCCAGATGACCAACCAGGAGCTCGCCACCTGCGCGATCGAGGGCGCGCCGATCAAGGTCGCGGTCATCAACAACGGCAACCTGGGCATGGTCCGGCAGTGGCAGAACCTCTTCTACTCGGAGCGCTACTCGCAGACCGACCTGGGCACGCACAAGCACCGGATCCCGGACTTCACCCTGCTGGCCGAGGCGCTCGGCTGCGCCGGGCTACGCTGTGAGTCCAAAGAGGACGTCGACAAGGTGATCAACCGGGCGATGGAGATCAACGACCGGCCGGTCGTGATCGACTTCGTGGTCGGCAAGGACGCCCAGGTGTGGCCGATGGTCGCCGCGGGCAAGGGCAACGACGAGATCATGGCCGCGCGCGACATCCGCCCGCTGTTCGACGAGGACTGAGGAAATGCGACAGCAGGAACCGCGTCCTGGCAAACCGCACCCAAGGGGAACGGGACGCGACCCAGCCACAGGTACGCGCCGAACCGGACGCCATCAACCCACGGCAACCACAACTTTGAATTCCGGGGAGGCGGCGCAGCACCCAAGGGGAACGGGATGCAACCCAGCCACCACCCACCCCGCCAATCGCACCATCCGCCGGACCGCAACCAACACTGTGAACTCCGGGGAGGCGGAACAGCCATGAGCACACACACTCTCTCGGTTCTGGTCGAGAACAAGCCCGGTGTCCTCGCCAGGGTCGCGGGCCTGTTCTCCCGGCGCGGGTTCAACATCGAGTCGCTCGCGGTCGGACCGACCGAGCACGCCGACGTGTCCCGGATGACGATCGTGGTCGCGGTCGACGAGCTACCGCTCGAGCAGGTGACCAAGCAGCTCAACAAGCTCGTGAACGTCATCAAGATCGTGGAGCTGGACCCGGGTGTCTCGGTCCAGCGGGAGCTGCTCCTGGTCAAGGTCCGGGCCGACGCGACCGTGCGGACCCAGGTGCTCGAGACCGTGCAGCTGTTCCGCGCCAAGGTGGTCGACGTGTCGCCGGAGGCGGTGACCGTGGAGGCCACCGGCACCGCGGACAAGCTGGAGGCGCTGCTGCGCATGCTCGAGCCCTACGGGGTGCGCGAGATGGTGCAGTCCGGCATGGTCGCCATCGGCCGCGGCCCGCGGTCGATCACCGCCACCGGCGTGCGGTAACCGCCTCCCCGGAATTCACAGTGCTGGTTGCGTTTCGGCGGAAGGTGTGGGTTGGCGGGGTGGGTGGTGGCTGGGTTGCGTCACGGTCCCCTGAGGTTGCGTTGGTATGTGTAGCCAGTCCTATTCTTAAGGAAGGAAGTCATGGCAGTCGAGATCTTCTATGACGACGATGCGGACCTCTCGATCATCCAGGGCCGCCGCGTCGCGGTGATCGGCTACGGCAGCCAGGGGCACGCGCACGCGCTCTCGCTGCGCGACTCCGGTGTGGACGTTCGGATCGGACTGCCCGAGTCGTCGAGGTCGCGGGCCAAGGCCGAGGAGGAGGGCCTGACCGTCGGGACGCCCGCCGAGGTCTCCGGGTGGGCCGACCTGATCATGATCCTGGCGCCGGACACCAAGCAGCGCTCGATCTACGCCGAGGACATCGCGCCCAACCTCGACGACGGCGACGCGGTGTTCTTCGGGCACGGCTTCAACATCCGCTACGGCCTGATCACCCCGCCGTCCAATGTGGACGTGGCGATGGTGGCGCCGAAGGGCCCCGGCCACCTGGTACGCCGGCAGTTCGTGGACGGTAAGGGCGTGCCGTGCCTGATCGCGGTCGAGCAGGACGCGTCCGGCGCCGCACAGGCGCTCGCGCTGTCCTACGCCAAGGGCATCGGCGGCTCGCGGGCCGGCGTCATCAAGACCACGTTCACCGAGGAGACCGAGACCGACCTCTTCGGTGAGCAGGTCGTGCTCTGCGGTGGCACGACCGCGCTGGTGCAGGCGGGCTTCGAGACCCTGGTCAACGCCGGCTACACGCCGGAGGTGGCGTACTTCGAGTGCCTGCACGAGCTGAAGCTGATCGTCGACCTCATGTACGAGGGCGGCATCGCGCGGATGCGTTACTCGATCTCCGACACCGCGGAGTTCGGTGACCTCACGCGTGGCCCGCGGGTCATCACCGACTCGGTGCGCGAGGAGATGCGCAAGATCCTGGCCGAGATCCAGGACGGCACCTTCGCCAACGAGTGGGTGTCCGAGGACGACGCGGGCCGGCCCAACTTCACCAAGCTCCAGGAGGCCGGCGAGCAGCACCCGATCGAGGAGGTCGGGCGCAAGCTGCGCGGCCTGATGTCCTGGGTGGACCGACCGATCACGGAGACGGCCTGAGCCTGTCCCCGGGGTATGCCCGCCGTGGCGGGCCTACCCCGGGACCGGTATAACGAGTGGTCATGAGCGACGAGACCCGCGCCGACGCGCCGATCTTCGACGACAAGGCGCACGTGCGCGGCAACCTCGACCTGACGAAGGCCGACTGGCAGCGCGCGGCCGAGCCAGACGCCGACCCGAACGGCGAGTACGTGGAGATCGCGTTCGTCCCCCACACGGACGGCAAGACCTACATCGCGATGCGCAACTCGAAGTTCACCGGCCCCGACGACACCGTCCTGGTGTTCACCGAGTCGGAGTGGGACGCCTTCGTGGAAGGCGCGAAGGCCGGCGAGTTCGACGAACCCTGGTAACCCCCGGCACGTCGGCGAGTCGTCCCCCCACGTCGCCGTGTCGCCCTCCCGCGTAGGTGTGTCGTCCCCCCACGTCGACGTGTCGCCCTCCCGCGTAGGTGTGTCGACCGCTCACGTCGGTGTGTCGACCCCACACGGCGACGCCACCGGGCGACACGGCGACGCCAC
>NZ_WHTD01000147.1 GCF_009379765.1 Actinophytocola sp.
ACAACGACATGGAAATCGCATCCCAGGTGGGGCCAACATTCGCGACGACACGCCGCCCCACCAAGCAGCGAGATCACCACCCAGGTGGAGCCAAGATTCGTGAAGAACAACGACCCAACCGGGGCCAGTTCAGGTGATCACTCGCACTAGCCTGCCGCGAAGGATTTCGCGGACCTAGCCGAGTACGAAGCTTGACCGGAGAACGAAGCGAAGCGAGTGAGACCCGCGAAGCGGGAAAGCTGGTTGAAGACCAAAGGCGCCCAGCGCAGGGTCGAGAGGAGCTCGCACCGTGGGGGTCTGGGGGGTCGCCCCCCAGAGGTCGTTGAGCGACCAATCCCTGTCCGCGCACTCCGCGGACAGGGGTAGCCCAGGTTGGTCGGGGTGACAGGATTTGAACCTGCGACCTCTTCGTCCCGAACGAAGCGCGCTACCAAGCTGCGCCACACCCCGGAGGTCCGGGCAGAAGTCTAGCCGACGTCCGCGTCGGCTCCGAATCGGGCGCCTTCTTTGGCGTTCTCGGAAGTGTTCGTGCCGGTCGGGCGGGGGACCAGGGTCAGCAGGCTGGCTTCCGGGGGGCAGGCGAAGCGCACCGGGGCGTAGGGCGACGTCCCCAGGCCGGCGGACACGTGCAGCCACATGTGGGCGCCCCATCTCGACGCGCCCCGCGCGCGGGAGCGGTCGAGCTCGCAGTTCGTCACGATCGCGCCGTAGCCGGGCAGCCTCAGCTGGCCGCCGTGGGTGTGGCCGGCCATCACGAGGTCGTAGCCGTCCTCGGCGAAGGCGTCGAGGACACGGGGCTCCGGGGAGTGGGTCACGCCGAGCCGGAGCGTCGCGGCCCGGTTCGGGCGGCCGGCGATGTCGACGTACCGGTCACGGTGCAGGTGCGGGTCGTCCACGCCGGCCACGGCGATCGTCTGACCTTCGACGGTCAGGAGGTGGCGCACGTGGGTCAGGTCGTGCCAGCCGCGCTCGACCAGGGCCGCGCGCAGGTCGCGCCACGGGAGCGGGATGCCGTGCACCCGGCGCTTCGACTTGATGAGATACCGCGCAGGGTTCTTCGGGCGCGGTGCGTAGTAGTCGTTGCTGCCGAAGACGAACACGCCCGGCCGGTCCAGCAGCGGGCCGAGCGCTCGTACCACCGACGGGACCGCGTGCTTGTGCGCCAGGTTGTCGCCGGTGTTGACGACCAGGTCCGGGTCGAGGTCCGCCAGCTCGGCGACCCAGCGCTGCTTCGACCGCTGGGTGGGCATCATGTGCAGGTCGGAGATGTGCAGGACCCGCAACGGCCGAGCGCCTTCGGACAGCACGGGCAGCGTGGCCTGCCGCAGCGTCCAGTGCGTGCGTTCGATGCCGGCCGCGTACGCCACGGTCGCCGTGCCGATCGCCGTGGCGCCGAGCGCCGCCCGTCCGATGTTTCGCGCCAGATTGCCCACCCCGCGAGCCTAGTTGCGCGCTCCGGGCGACCGGCAGTGGCCAGTAGGGTTCGACCCATGGCTGAGCTCAAGGCACGGTTGCAAGCGGACCTCTCGGCGGCGATCAAGGCCCGGGAGACGACCCGGATGGCCGCGCTGCGCATGGCACTCGCCGCGCTGACCACCGAGGAGGTCGCCGGCGACGTGGCTCGCGAGCTGTCCGACGACGAGGTCCAGAAGGTCCTCGCGCGCGAGGTCAAGAAGCGCAAGGAAGCCGCCGAGGCGTTCGCCGGCGCCGGCCGGGCCGAGCGGGCCCAGGCCGAACAGGACGAGGCCGCGGTGCTCACCGACTACCTGCCCGAGCAGCTCACCGACGACGAGCTCGGGACTCTGGTGACCGAGGCCGTCGCCGAGGTGACCGACCAGCTCGGCGCCGCGCCGGGGCAGCGCCAGATGGGCCAGGTCATGAAGGCTGCGAACGCGAAGATCGCCGGCCGCGCCGAGGGTGGCCGGGTGGCCGCCGCGGTGCGCGCGAAGCTGCGGGGCTGACCCGACAAGTCGGCCGCACGACGCGGCCTTGAACCTGACCCGAACAAACGGGCGGCGTCCGGCTCGAAGGCCGGGACGCCGCCCGTCTCAGTCAGGTCGGTGCAGTCAGCCGGGGCCGCCCGGGTTCGTGCCGCCATTCGGCGGTCGGCCGCCGCCCCCGCCACCGGGGCCGGGCCCGCCGGGACCGCTCGGCGGTGGGCTCGACGGCGGGTCGGAGGTCTGCGGCGGTGGGACGTAGCCGGTGCTGATCCGGAGGGTGATCGTCTCGCCAGGCAGCGCGCTGCCGCGTGGTGTCTGGCTCACCACGGTGCCCTTCTGCTGCGCCGAGTTGATCTCCCGGGTGTCAACCTTGTACCCCGCCTGCTGCAGGCGCGCCGTGGCGTCCTGCTCGGACCGGCCGACCACGTTCGGCACCTGGCTGTTCGGGCCGCCGTCCACGTACCGCTTGTCGACCGGTGGCAGCGGCTTGACCGGCGCGTTGGTGTGGATCTGGGTCATCGCGTCGAACCAGGTGCGGGCCGGAACCTTGCCACCGTAGATGTTGCCGCCTTCGACCCCGCAGAGACTGGGCGGATTGGGGTCGTGGTCACAGATGCCTTCCGGCTTGGGGCTGTCGTTGAAGGTGAGCACCGCGCCGGACAGCTGCGGCGTCGCGCCGACGAAACCGGCCGACTTGTACTGCTGGGTCGTGCCGGTCTTGCCGAGCATCGGCCGGGTCCAGCCGTACCGGCGGGCCGCGTTGGCCGAGGTGCCCTCGGTGTCGTCCCTGGACAGGCCGGCCACCAGCGTGTTGGCGAGGCCCGCCGACACCACCTGCTCGCACGGCTGCTCGCTGTAGTTGACCTTCTTGCCGTTGCGGTCCAGGACCTCGACGAGCGGCGTCGGCGGGCACCACACGCCGCCGCTCATCAGCGTGGCGCCGACGTTGGCCAGCTCCAGCGTTGACAGCGGGGCCGGGCCGAGGGTGAACGCCGCGTTGCCAGGGCTGTTGGGCTTGCTCCGGAAGAACTCGGTCTGGGAGAACCGCTCCTCCTGGCGATCCGCCTTCGGATTCGGCTTGACGCCGCTGAGGTTGGTGGCCATGGTGTCGCGCATGCCGAGCCGGCTCGCCATCTCGACGACCGCGTCCATGCCGACCCGTTCCTCGAGGATCACGAAGCCCGTGTTCGGCGAGGTCGCCAGCGCCTTCTGCAGCGTCATCGTCGAGCCGTACTTGCCGGCGTTCTTCACGCAGTACCAGCGGGTTTCGGGCTCACCGGTGGACGGGCAGCTCTCACCGCCACCCTTGAAGATCTTCGAGACGTGGGTCGCCGGGGTCTGGATGACGTTGTTTATGCCGCCGCCCTTCTCCAGGAACGCGGCCGAGGTGAAGATCTTGTAGATGGAGCCGGCGCCGAACTTGTTCTGCACCCCGTACGGGTAGGCGATCTGGGTCTGGCCCGCCTTGACGTCCAGGCCGTAGTCCCGGTTGGACACGAGTGCGGTGACCTCGTGGCGCTCCTTGCCGGGTCGCACGATCGCCATCGCGTTGTTGATGCCCGGCGTGTTCTTGGGCACCTGGCGCTCCGCGGCCCGCTTCGCGATGCGCGTGGCGGACGCGTCGAAGGTGGTCTTGATCGTGTAGCCGCCGGTGTAGAGCTGGTCCTCGGTGAACCCGATCTTCTTCAGGTAGTCCTCGACATACTGGCAGAAGAAGCCGTAGTCGGGACCGGCGCCCACGCAGTTGGCGGCCGGCTTCAGCGGGTCGGGCACGATGCCGAGCGGCTCCTTCTTCGCCGCCGTCGCGTTCTCCTCCGACAGGCTGTGCGTCTCGACCATCTTGTCGATCACGAAGTTGCGCCGCTCGAGCGTCTCCTTCGGCCGCCGCCACGGGTTGTACAGGCTCGGGTTGTTGACCATGCCGGCCAGCAGCGCCGACTGCGCCACGGTGAGCTTGTTCGCGGTGGTCTTGAAGTAGGCGCGGGCCGCGGCGCCGACGCCGAACACGCGGTCGGTGAACTCGACGACGTTGAGGTAGCCGGCGAGGATCTCTTCCTTGCTCATCGACTGCTCGAGCTGGATGGCGAGCCGGGCCTCGCGGAGCTTGCGGGTGACGGTCTGCTCCTGCGCGCGCTCGCGCTCGATCTTCTTGGTCGGGTCGTCCTCGGTGTCGCTGCCCAGCTGGTCGCGGTAGACCACGTTGATCAGATAGTTCTTCACGTACTGCTGGGTGAGCGTCGACGCGCCCTGCACGTCCTCACCGGTCTGGTTGCTGATCAATGCGCGGACGGTGCCCTTCCAGTCCACGCCGTTGTGCTCGTAGAACCGGCGGTCCTCCACCGAGATCAGCGCCGCCTTCATCTCCGGCGAGATCTGGTCCGGGCGCACCGGCACCCGGTACTGGTCGTACAGATAGGCGATCGCCTTGCCCTTGGCGTCCGTGATCGTGGTGATCAGCGGCGGGTCCGTGGCCACGAGGTCGGCCGAGACACTGTCGATGGTGTCACTGGCCCGGTTGGACACCACTCCCAACGCTCCCACCACCGGGAACAGCATGCCGGCCATGAGAACGCCGGCCAGGAGGCACAAACCAAGCATCTTCAGCAGACCGTCTCCGACTCGCACGCGCCCAGGGTACGCGGGGCCGGATCAAGCTCTCGTTACCCAACCGAGTTATTGACATTCTGTAACAGGTGTGGCCCCCGTCATTCAGTTGGGAACCGGGGGGCCCTAGAGTCCGTCAACGTCTCAACGACAGAAGCCGACCGGTGCGGGGGAAACTCCCGGGCCGTAGGCACCCCGGCTGAACGAGGGGGACCGGGGTTAGTGGGTCGCGACGACGCTAGGGGCGGGGGTTATGTATATCGAGCAGGCGGACTGGCGGGTCAACGCGTCATGCCGTGAGCAGGATCCGGACGGGTTGTTCGTCCGGGGCAAGGAACAGCGCAAGGCCAAGCTGGTGTGTATCGCATGTCCGGTGCGCACCGAGTGTCTGGCCGAGGCTCTGGACAGCCGGATCGAGTTCGGCGTCTGGGGCGGCATGACCGAGCGCGAGCGGCGCGCGTTGCTGCGCCGCCGGCCGGAGGTGACGTCCTGGCTGGAGCTCTTGGAGACGGCCAAACGGAACCATTCCGACGAGGACGAGGACGTCCGGGTCGGCTGAGACGGGGAGTCAGCTCCCGGTCAGCCGCTCGCCGATGCTGCGCAGACCGACGAGGTCGTGCACGTCGGAGGGCATGGCCGGGACGCTGACCACCGACACCGACGGGTGCGCCTTGGTGAACCGGGCGAGCAGCCGTCGTTCCCTGTCGTGCACGGCCACCCGGTCGGCGTGCAGCCGCAGCACCGCGGTGGCGAGCGGCGCGTCGCCGGTGCGCTCGAGGTTGTCCGCCGCCGCGATGGCGCGCGCCGCGGGCAGCTTGGTGAGCACCGGGTGGGTCCGGTTGATCACCAGCCCGGACAGCGGCATCTCCTCCGACGCCAGCCGCTCCACGAAGTAGCTGGCCTCCCGCAGCGCGTCCGACTCGGGCGTGGCGACCACGAGGAACGCCGTGCCGCCGGAGCGCAACAGCTCGTAGGTCTTGCGGGCACGCTGCTTGAACCCGCCGAACATGCTGTCGAAGGCCTGCACGAACGCCGACGCGTCGGCCAGCAGCTGCCCGCCGACGATCGTCGACACGGCCTTGGCGAACAGCATGATCCCGGCGCCGACGACCTTGCGCACGCCCCAGCCGCCGGTGCGCGCGGGGCCGGACAGCAGCCGGATCATCCGCCCGTCCAGCGCGGAGGACATCCGTTGCGGCGCGTCGAGGAAGTCCAGCGCGGAGCGGCTCGGCGGAGTGTCGACGACGATCAGGTCCCAGCGGCCCTCGCCGGCGAGCTGGCCCAGCTTCTCCATCGCCATGTACTCCTGGGTGCCGGAGAACGAGCTGGAGATCGTCTTGTAGAACGGGTTGGCGAGCACCTCCTGGGCCCGCGCCTGGCCGGCATGCGCGAGCACCATGTCGTCGAAGGTGCGGCGCATGTCCAGCATCATCGCGGCGAGCTGGCCGGCCGGCTCGAAACCCTCGACCTCGACCTCCTTGGGCGTGTTGCCCAGCTCGCGGAGGCCGAGCGCCTGGGCGAGCCTGCGCGCCGGGTCGATGGTGAGCACCACGGTCTTGCGCCCGCGCTCGGCTGCCCGCACCGCGATCGCGGCAGCGGTCGTGGTCTTGCCGACCCCGCCCGAGCCGCAGCAGACGATGACGTGGATGTCGGGATCGTCGATCAGCGAGTCGACGTCGAGCGCACTCACCGGACCCCCTGGTCGACCAGGATCTCGGCGAGCTCGTAGAGCGCCGCGGTGTCGATGCCCTCGGCGATGTCCGGCAGTTCGACCGCCGGCAGGTCGATCTCGGTGAGCTGCTCGCGGGCGCTCTGCTCGGCGACGACCCGGATGGCGTGCTCGACGGTCTCCCCGACCAGCCCCTCGATGTCCTCGGGCGCGAGGTCGAGGCCCGCGCTCGTGAGGCCGGCCCGCACCCGGGACGCGTCGACCCGGCCCCCGGCGGCCGGGGTGACCGAGCGGGCCGGCAGCCGCGGCGGCCGGACCCGGTTGACGATCACCGCGCCGGGGCGCAGGTCGGCGGCCGACAGCTCGGCCACCGCCTCGATGGTCTCCCGGACCGGCATCTCCTCGAGCAGTGTGACCAGGTGCACCGCGGTGTCCTGGGAGTGCAGCAGCCGCACGACGCCGTCGCTCTGGCCCTTGATCGGCCCGACCTTCGCGAGGTCGGCCATGGCCTTGGTGACGTCGAGGAACCTCACGATCCGGCCGGTCGGCGGCGCGTCGAGCACGATCGCGTCGTACTCGTGCCGGCCGCGGGAGTCCGTGCGCCCGACGGTCTCCTTGACCTTGCCGGTGAGCAGTACGTCGCGCAGGCCGGGCGCGAGCGTGGTGGCGAACTCGATGGCGCCCATCCGGCGCAGCGTGCGGCCGGCGAAGCCCAGGTTGTAGAACATCGCGAAGTACTCGAGGAGCGCCGCCTCGACGTCCACGTGCAGCGCGCGGACCTCGCCGCCGCCCGGCGCGGACGCGATCCGCTTCTCCGCGTAGGGCAGCGGCTGGGTGTCGAAGAGCTGGGCGATGCCCTGCCGGCCCTCGACCTCGATGAGCAGGACGCGGCGCCCGCCGGTGGCGAGCGCGAGGGCGAGCGCGGCGGCGACGGTGGTCTTGCCGGTGCCGCCCTTTCCGGTGACCACGTGCAGGCGCGCGCGAGAGACCTGCTCGGTCCAGGACGCCGCGGTGGTGGCCACGAGTTCAGGGTAAGTGGACAGTTCGGGCGCGCGCCGCCGAGGCGGTCAACTAGCGAGCATCATCACGGTTACGGCCACCACGCCGGCGCCTACCAGGATCCACGTGGCCAGGGGCGCGAGCACGGTCAGCGTGAGCACGCACAGCACGACGAGGATCGTGAAGCTGATCGCCCCGGCCAGCGCGACGGTGCCGCTGGTGGCGTCTTTGCGGTCGCGCGTCCTGGCCATGGTGAGCAGCACCAGCACCAGGCCGTTGACCCCCAGCAGCACGGTCGCGACCACTCGCCACGCATCCACCGGGTCACTGTACCGGCGAGGCCGGTTACAGTCCCGGGCATGACGAAGTGGGAGTATGCCACCGTGCCGCTGCTGATCCACGCGACCAAGCAGATCCTCGACACCTGGGGCGAGGACGGCTGGGAGCTCGTGACCGTGCTGCCCGGGCCGACCGGCGAGCAGATGGTGGCCTACCTCAAGCGGCCGAAGGCCTAGCACGATGACCTGGAGCGACAAGCTCGGCGAGCTGGGCATCGAGCTGCCCGGCGTGCCCACGCCCGCGGGCGCGTACGTGCCGGCCGTCCGCACCGGCGACCTCGTCTACACCGCGGGCCAGGTGCCGTTCGTCGGCGGGGCGATCGCGGCCACCGGCAAGGTCGGCCGCGAGATCAGCCCGGAGGAGGCCAAGGGCCACGCCCGGACCTGCGCGCTGAACGCGCTGGCCGCCGTGCATGACCTGGTCGGCGTCGACGCGATCGTCAAGGTCGTCAAGGTCGTCGGGTTCGTCGCGTCCGCCGAGGGCTTCACCGGCCAGCCGGCGGTCGTCAACGGCGCGTCCGAGCTGTTCGGCGAGATCTTCGGGGACGCGGGCAAGCACGCGCGCTCCGCGGTCGGTGTCGCCGAGCTGCCGCTCGGTGTGCCGGTCGAGGTCGAGTTGATCGTCGAGGTGTCCTGACCAACCCCGCAGGGAGGCCGCAATGCCCGACATGGAAGACCCGTGCCACGAGTTGCTGCTCCGGCTCGCCGGCCGGCTGCCCGACCGGCAGCTGTGGCGGCTGCGCGACTGGCTCGCCGGCGGGGCGCTCGACGCGCTCGCCCGAGCCCTGCCGCTGACATTGCTCAGAGAACGCGTTGCGATCACAGCGCGTGAGTCTCTGCTGCTCAACGCCGCGTTGCTGGACGCGGGTGCCGACGCCGGCCGGCTACACGCGGTGCCGTGGGTGGACCAAATCGACGAAGTCGACTACACATTCACTTCGGAGTCGCCCGAACGGGTGAACATGGGGGACTCCGAAGCAGTAGTGCTCGGGGCGATCCTCCATGGCCGGCCCGAGCTGGTCGACGTGCGTGGGAGTTGGCGGCGGCACCGCTCCGGGCTGGGACCAGCCACCCGGATCGTGCTCGTCACGGCAACATCGGGCTGCGCTCGATTGACCGGGGAGCTGCAGCGTGTGCTGCGGGCGCTTGGTACGCACGAGCCGGGTGTCGAGGTCATGCCGGAGGGCATGGACCTCCCGCCTTACCACCAGGCGGCGTTCGCGGCATCCGAGCCGTTGCTCCCCGGGATGGTCGTGCAGCAGGCGTAGCGGGCTCCCTCGCTGGTCGGTACAGACGAGCGGAAGGAGCCGACCGTGACCCAGGTCTCCCGGGGCCGGCCAGGTGTTGCGTTGCCGATCCGGATCCACGACTTCCTGCTGAGCCTCGCCGGCCGGTTGGACGACGACGCTCTGGGCGACGCGCGCCAGATGCTCGCCTCCGCCGAGCTGGACCGCTCGCTGGAGTTCGTCGCCGGCTGCCTCGCCGCGGGTGGTGTCGTCGTGACCGGTGTGCAGCACCGGGAGCTCGAGGCGCTGTTCGCGGACACGTACCTCGACCCGTCGGTCATCGACCGGGTCATCGTGCGGGACGGCGTGTCGCTGGGCCGGCACCGGTTCGCGGTGGGCGCGGTCGAGGGCCGCGAGCCGGACCGCGGCGTGCACGAGGCGATCAAGCCGGTGCTCGAGGTGCTGCCGGACGTGCGCTCGGTGTGGTGCGTGTGGCGGCTGACGCCCGCGGGTCCGGTGTCCGGTCCGGTGCCGCACAAGGTCGTGCTGGTCGGGGTCGGCCCAGGCGGGTTCGCGCCGGCGACCGCCTACCGGGTGGAGTACGCGCTGCGCCGGGCAGGGATCCGGGCGTCGGTGGAGGTGTTGGTCGACGGCAACCAGCCGACCGACTACCACCAGGAGGCGATGCGGTGCGCGCGGCAGATCCCGTTCACCGAGTCCGAGTCGACCGGCCGGTCGGTGATGAGCCCGGTCGAGCCCGTCCGGTCCGAGCCTTTCGAGGCACCGCGAGTGGTGGAGCCCGCTCGCCCTTTCGTCGCTGAGCCGGCGCCACCCGCCCCGCCGCCGGCTCCGGCACCCGCGCCGGCATCCTCGCCGTTCGCGGGCGACACGCAGTTCGGGGCAGAGCCGCAGCGCCCGCTGCCGCCGATCGAGCTTCCGCACGCGGATGCCGCACGGCCCGCGCCCAAGCCGTCACCGGTGCCGCGCACCGAGCTGACCGTGGAGCCCGTCGCCGAACCGGCCTCGTCGGCGTCGGCCCGGCACCAGCCGGCCGAGGAGAAGCCGCCCGCGTCCGCGCTGAGCATAGAGACGCCGACGAACTCGCGGCCCTCGCCGCGGCGCCGGAGCGAGACGCCGAAGGACGAGCGGTCGGAGCCGCCGTCGCGGCCGCGGCTGGTGCCGGCGAGTCCGCCGGCCGCTCCGCCGGTGACGAACCAGGACGACCACTCGGCCGCGCTGGTCGACGAGATGCTGAACACCCAGGAGCGCAACCTGCTGCACGAGCTGCAGGAGGAGCTGGCTCGGCGGGAGAGCCAGGACCAGAGCCCCAGCTCGTCCGGATCCTGGCGGATCGACAGGTCCGGCCGGCACGGCAAGGCGGGTGGCCAGTTCGACTCGGCACGCGCGTCCGGCGGCCCGATGATGGTCAACGGGGTGCCACCGCACTCCGACGGTCGTGGCGGCGGCTACCCCGCGGGCTGACCGACCTTCTCGGTGACGGCCCGCAGCAGGCGCTGGATGTGCAGGCCGCGGCGGATGTCGCACGGGTGCGTGGTGATGTCGTTGTGCACCATGCTGACGAAGTCGTTGAGCAGGGCGGCGTAGCGGACCCGCGCGTCGCCGGTGGCGTCGAGCGCGCGGTAGCCGTGCGCGCCGAACACGGCGAAGTCGTTGATCGGCGGCGCGGCCGGCGTGTGCATGGTGAGAGTGGCCGCGCTGGTCAGGCCGCCCTCGTGGCCGAGCAGGATGTGCCAGACCGCGCCGGGCTCGGCGAAGTGCGCGGACAGCACGTCGGTGATCGGTCCGAGTGCGGCGTCGAGCAGGTCGAACACGTGCGGGCCGATGTCGGCGAGCGCGCCGCCCTCGTGCCGCCAGCGGGAGGCCTCGTACTCGGTGTCGATCAGCGTGGCGGACATCCAGCGGGCGGCGCCGCCGTGCCAGCCGCCGACGCGGTGCACCTCCTCGAGCCAGTCGGTGGTCTCGGTGGCATAGCGGAAGGTGAGCACCATCAGCGTGGCGACGGCCGCCCGCTCGGCCGCGGCCACCAGCTGCCGAGCGTCCTCGACCGAGCTCGCGAGGGGCTTCTCGAGAATCACGTGCTTGCCGGCCTCGACGGCCCGCAGCGCCAGCGGCGCCTGCACCCCGGGCGGCACGGCGAACGCCACGCCGTCCACCTCGGCGAGCATCTCGTCGAAGGACCCGGCCGGCCTGGCCCCGCCGAGCGCGGCTACCTCGGCAGCGGCGTCGGGGCGGCGTGCCCACACGGAGACCAGCTCGGTGCCCGGGTGCGCGGCGATGCCCGGTGCGTGCACCCGGTGCGCCCACGGTCCGGCGCCGACGAGTCCCATTCGCAGCCGTGTGTCGTTCATGGTCACATCCTGCCCGTTGCCGGTGCTCGGTCTGCGTAGGCTCGGGCCCGTGCGTGAGCTGCCGAAGGAACTGATCCTGCCGGCGGGGTTCGTCCCGCCGGAGATACCGGATCCGCCGGTGACCCCCAAGGACGCCGCGACGGTCATGCTGGTGCGCGACACCGGCGATGGCCTCGAGGTGTTCCTGCAGCGCCGCGTGCTGGGCATGGCGTTCGCCGGTGGCATGACCGTCTTCCCTGGTGGCGGGGTCGACCGCCGCGACGCGGACACCTCACTGGCCTGGCACGGCCCGTCGCCCGCGTGGTGGGCGGACCGCTTCGCCTGCGACCTGAGCCTCGCGCGCGCCTTGGTGTGCGCGGCGGTGCGGGAGACGTTCGAGGAGTCGGGTGTGCTGCTCGCCGGCCCGTCCGAGGACTCGGTCGTGTCGGACGTCCGCCCCTACGCCGAGGCCCGCGCCCAGCTGGTGAACCGCGAGCTGTCACTCGCTGGTTTCCTGGCCGAGTCCGGCCTGGTGCTGCGGGCCGACCTGCTGATGCCGTGGTCGAACTGGGTTACCCCGGTGGAGGAGCGACGCCGGTTCGACGCCCGGTTCTTCCTGGCCGCGTTGCCTGTGGGACAACGCGCCGACGGCGCGACGACCGAGGCGGCCGACACCCGCTGGCAGCGCCCGACGGATGCCCTCGAGGACTGGAAGGAAGGCAAGGTCGGGCTGATGCCGCCGACCTGGACGACACTGGCCGAGCTGGAGGAATGCGCCACGGTGGCCGACGCGATGGGCCGGCAGCGGGTGATCGACAAGCTGATGCCCCGGGTCGCGCGCGACGGGGACGTGCTGCGCATCGTGCTCCCCGGCGACCCGGCCTACGACACGGCCTCCTCGCACCTGGACCCGACATGACGCGTCACCCCGCATACGGCGAGCTCCGGCCCGTCACGCCGGTCGCGTCCGTGCTGCTGGAGAACAACCCCGGCTCGATGACCCTCGACGGCACGAACACCTGGCTGCTGCGCGCCCCCGGGTCGCCGTCGGTCGTGGTGGTCGACCCCGGCTACGAGGACGAGCCGCACCTGGCGAAGGTGGCCGAGGTGGCGCCGGTCGAGCTGATCGTGGTGACCCACCGGCACCCCGACCACGCCCAGGGCGCCCCGTGGCTGGCGGACCGGGTGCGCGCCCCGGTCCGCGCCGTCGACCCGGCCCTGTGTCGCGACGCCGAGCCGTTGAGCGACGGCGAGCGCATCGACGCGGCCGGCCTGGAGCTGCGGGTTCTGCACACCCCGGGCCACACCGAGGACTCGATCTGCCTACGCGTCACCCACGACGGCGTGCCCGCGATGCTCACCGGGGACTCGGTCCTCGGCCGGGGCACGACCGTGATCTCCGACCTGGGCCCGTACCTCTCGTCGCTGCGCCGACTCATCGCGGAACCGGCCGGCACCGTGGCGCTGACCGGCCACGGCCCGGAGCTTCCCGACGTCTCGGCGGTCGCCGGTGAGTACCACGCCCACCGCGAGACGCGCCTCGACCAGGTGCGCTCGGCACTGGCCCGGCTGGGCGAGAACGCGACCGCCCGGCAGGTGGTCGAGGTGGTCTACGTGGACGTGGACAGGTCGCTGTGGGCCCCGGCCGAATGGTCGGTGCGGGCGCAGCTGGACTATCTGCGGGCCGCGGGCGCGTAGGACTCAGTGCTTGGGCGGCAGCATGGGCATCACCACGTAGCGAAGGTCGAGGTCGGACTCGCCGACGGCACTGAACACGGTGGCCCGCATCCCCGGCTGGATCTCCACCCGCACCCGCGCGCCGGAGAACGCCCGAAGCGCGTCGGTGAGGAACCGGCCCTGGTAGGCATGGGAGGTCCGGCCGCCCGACACGTCGGCCTTGAGCGTCTCCTCGGCCTCGCCGGAACGCTGGTCGGCGCCGCGCAGCCGAAGCTCGCCGTCGCCGACCTCGAGCAGCATCACGCCTCTGGCGTCGGTGTAGAGCCCGACCCGGCGCACCGACCCGGCCAGCACGTCGGCGTCGACCTCGACCGATGTGTCCACATCGGACACCGAGACCTTGGACTCGTGCAGGAAGCTCCCGTCGAGCACCGCGGTGGTGGCGACCGTGGTGCCGCCGGCCCGCTGCCACACCAGCCCGAACCGGTCGCGGTCGGCGTGCAGCGCCACCGGACCCTCGACCTGCTTGGCGATCTCCGTGAGCAGGCTCGCCGGCACCAGCGCGTCGACCGGCGCGTCGGTGGGCCGCCAGGCGAGCGCGGCCACCGCCATCTGGTACCGGTCGGTGGCCAGCATGACCAGCCGGTCGCCCTCGGAGCGGATGCGCACGCCGGTGAACATCGGCAGCGCGTCGTCGCGTGAGGCCGCCGCCGCGACCGTGGTGAGCGCCGAGGCGAACATCTGACCGTCGACGGTGCCCGCGGCCGCGGGCGGCGCGGCGACGCCCGGGTGCACGTCGACGTCCAGCAGCGGCAACGCGTAACGCGCCCCCGGTGCCCGGATGGCGAGCTTGGACCCCTCGACCACCAGCCGCACCTGCTCGTGGTCCAGCGCCCGCAGCGTGTCGGCGAACGGCTTGGCCGGCACGAGAACGCGCCCCTCCGTGTGCACGACCGCGGGCCGCTCGAGCCGGGCCGCGCGCTCGCGGTCGTTGGCGGCGAGCGACACCCCGGCACCGTCCGCGGTGAGCAGCAGGCCGGAGAGCACCGGGTCGATGAGCTTGCCCGGCACGAGCCGAACCAGTGCTGACGCGGCCGAGGCCAGCTCGCCGGTGGTGACCGTGAGATCGAGGTTCATGGCGACAAACGTAGCGCCGGGCACCGACGATCGCGCTCGACGGCCGGCGCCGCCGGCGCGATGCATCCGGGTATCGCGTTCGCCGACCCCGGCGACGCCACGGGGGACCAGACCAAGACGATCACCGGCACGCTGGAGCCGGACGTGCCCGACTGGTACTACCTGCCGGTCGACGTGCCGCGCGGGGTCCGCGAGATCGAGGTCGGCTACAGCTACGACCGCCCGCAGGCGCCGCCAGGCGCAACGCGCTCGACATCGGGATGTTCGCGCCCGCCGGCCACCAGCTCGGCGACGCGCGGACCAGGTGGTGGCGCTGCCGCACAACGTCGTCCATGCGGACGGCCTGCGGCCGCAACCGGCTGGCCGAGTCGTCGGCGGTGTCGCTGTCCTACACCGCGACCGACGGCCGCCGCACCGTCGGCACCGGTGAGCACCTGCGGGTCGGGACGGGCACCGAGGTGACCTTCGAGCTGACCTTGTCCGGCGCGCCCGGGACCTCGGTCCGGTTCCTCAACCAGAACGGTCCGCAGTGGAGCCAGCCGGTGGACGCCACCGGCACGACGGTCGCCATGACGAAACCCGACCTTCCTGGACTGAGCCTCAGCGCACGGCGGCGACGGGCACCGGCTCCGGGGCCGGCGCCTGCTCGCCGACCGTCGAGCGCCGCAGCCACACCAGCGACGCGATCAGCAGCCCGGCGCCGGCCGACGCGATGAACGACGCCGGGATGCCGACGTGCTCCACCAGCTGGCCGCTGATCGAGTGGCCGGCGGCGAGGCCGAGCGTCACCGAGGTGACCACCCAGCCGAACGCCTCGGTCGCCGTCCCGCGCGGGGCCACGAGCTCGATCGCGGTCGAGTGCGCGGTCGACTGCGGGGTGATCCAGATGCCGGCCACCAGCAGGCCGATCGACAGCCAGAGCAGGCTCGTGGTCGCGAGCGCCATCGGCGCGACCAGCACCGCGAACATGCCGAGCAGGGCCGGCAGCCGCAGGCGCATCGGCCCCGGCCACGGGCGGACCGCGTAGAACAGGCCGAATACCACCGAGGTCAGCGACCACATCGCGAGCATGATGCCGCCGAGCGGCGCGTGCCCGGCCTCGGTCGCCGCGGCCGGCACGGCCACCTCGACGAAACCGACCGTCACGCCGAAGCCCAGCGCCGCCAGCGCGAGGGTTCGCATGCCCGGTGACGCGATGGCGCCCAGCAGCTCGCGGGCCGAGTCGGAGGTGCGCGGCCGGACCCGGCGAGCCGCCGGGGTGAGTGCGAAGCCGATGCTGCCGACGACCATGCAGATCGCGCCGACCACGACACCGGTGCCCGCCCACGGCGCCGCGACCAGGATGCCTGCGAGCGCGGGGCCGAGGATGAAGAAGACCTCCAGGCTGATCGCCTCGTAGGCGTAGGCGGCGTGCCGGATCGGGCCGGGTGGCAGGAGCGTGGTCCACAGCGCCCGCGAGGCCGCGCCGACCATCGGCTCGGTCACGCCGACCGAGCTGCCGAGGAGTACCAGCAGCGGGGCCGGCTGCGTGGCCTCGACCGCGAGGATCACGCCCGTCACCGCCGCCGTGAAGAGGCAGACCGCGACGAGCAGCGGCCTGGTCGGGCCGAGGCGGTCCATGATCCGGCCCTGGATGACCGCGCCGGTGGCGACGCCCACCAGCGAACCGGCCGACACGAGACCGGCGATGGCGAACGAGCCCGTCTCCCGCTGCACGTACAGCAGCAGCGAGAGGCCGACCATCGCGATCGGCATCCTGGCAAGGAGCGACGCGAGCACGGGAAGGCCCGCGCCGGGCGTGGTCAGCGCGGCGCGGTAGTCGGCGAGACGAGCAGAGTGGGACACGCGTACTAGTATGCAATCTTTGGTACGTGCGTACCAGTTATTTCCCGGCGACCTCGGTCACCGGCGAAAGTCTCGGTTCGATAACAGAGCCGAGGAAATGGGTCACCTGACACAACGGATGGGTAGTCCAGGGAGTCCTCTCAGTGAAAGCCTCGGGTTTCTTCCGCCGGTCCGGTAACGATCCGCGCGGAAGAGCGTTGAACTGGACGAGAAAGCTCCCTCCGGCATGCATGGGTCGGGGCCTAACGGTCCGGAGGGCGGGGAGCGTGGACCGTCGGGGGATGGTTCACGCAAAGCAAGAAGCCGGTGCGCCGCGTCGGGGGCGGCGCCCGGCTTCTTCTTTGGGTCAGCTCGACCCGGGGTCAGCTCGGCTCAGCGGGCGCGGCGGGCCAGTCGCTCCGGGTCGAGGATCAGCACGCTCTTGCCCTCCAGCCGCAGCCAACCGCGGTGGGCGAAGTCGGCCAGTGCCTTGTTGACGGTCTCCCGGGAGGCGCCGACGTACTGGGCGATCTCCTCCTGGGTGAGGTCGTGCATGACGCGCAGCAGGCCGGCCTCCTGGCTGCCGAACCGCTGGGCGAACTGCAGCAGTGCCTTGGCGACGCGACCGGGCACGTCCGTGAAGATCAGGTCGGCGAGCATGCCGTTGGTGCGGCGCAGCCGGCGCGCTATCACCCGCAGCAGCTGCTCCGCGATCTCCGGCCGGGTCGCGATCCACTGGCGCAGCGCAGGTCGGTCCATCGTCTTCGCCATCACCTCGGTGACCGTGGTGGCAGTGGATGTGCGGGGGCCCGGGTCGAAGATCGACAGCTCGCCGAACATGTCCGCGGGCCCCATGATGCCCAGCAGGTTCTCCCGGCCGTCGGGCGACTTGCGGCCGAGCTTCACCTTGCCCGACTGGATGATGTACAGGCGATCGCCCGGCTCGCCCTCGGCGAAGATCACGTGCCCCCGCGGAAACTCCACGCTTTCCAGCGTTTGGGCGAGCGCTTCGGCGGCGGCCGGCTCGACGCCCTGGAAGATGCCGGCCCTGGCAAGGGTCTCGTCCACCGTCGTCCCTCCCAATCAGGCTGGGGCCGGCCAAGTGCCGGCCTCGATCCAGGGCAAGGGCGCCCCTTATCACTAGAGAAGTGTAGGGCGTGTGCGCTGGATCACGTCGTAGGGTCGCGCCGCAGGTCCGGGGCGAGCCGGACATCCGCAGGTGAGCGCCTGCTTATGCAGCCTACTAGTGAGTACGGGTCAGATCGCGGACCCGGCGACCGCGTGCCTTGCCGCGGCCCCGCCTGCGCAGCCGGAACAGCTCCAGGGCCCGGCCGATGCCGTGGCCGTACAGCGCCCGAACCTCGTCCGGCCGCGCGTTCTCCAGCAGCTCCTCGACCTCGTCCTCCTGGACGGCGACGTGCCTGAGCCTGGACTCCACCCGTTCCATGAACAGGGCGAAGAACATCACCACGAAGGGCACTGCGAACACGAACCAGACAGCCATAGTGCGTTGATCCTCGCTCAGTTCGGCGTTGCCGGCTCGGACGGTGGATCCGCCCGGCGTGTCATTGCGGGGTCTGCTCAGTAGACGTCTAGGGCACGGTTGAGGTTGTTCGAGGGCCCGTAGGCTAGCGGGGTGCCACCAGCCACCCGACAACTACCCCGTGGCAGTGCGGGCAAAACCGCCGGCAAGTCGGTCGACAAGGCAGTGCCCGCCCCGCCGACCGCGCTGGTGCGTCGCGCGCGCCGGATGACCAGGGTGCTCGCCGAGGCCTTCCCCGACGCGCACTGCGAGCTGGACTTCACCAACCCGCTCGAGCTCGCGGTCGCCACCATCCTGTCCGCGCAGAGCACCGACGTCCGGGTCAACCTCACCACTCCCGCGCTGTTCGGGCGCTACCGCACGGCCGCCGACTACGCGGGCGCCGACCGGACCGAGCTCGAGGAGATGATCCGGTCGACAGGCTTCTACCGGAACAAGACCACCTCGCTCATCGGCCTGGGCACCGCGCTCGTCGAGCGGTTCGACGGCGAGGTGCCCAACCGGCTCGACGACCTGGTGACGCTCCCCGGCATCGGCCGCAAAACCGCCAACGTCATCCTCGGCAACGCCTTCGGCATCCCGGGCATCACCGTCGACACCCACTTCGGCCGGCTGGTCCGCCGCTTCGGGTGGACCGAGGAGGAGGACCCGGTCAAGGTCGAGCACGCCATCGGCGCGCTGATCCCGCGCAAGGACTGGACGATGCTGTCCCACTGGGTGATCTTCCACGGTCGCCGGGTCTGCCACGCCCGCAAACCCGCGTGCGGCGCGTGCGTGCTGGCCAAGGACTGCCCGTCCTTCGGCGCGGGCCCCACCGAGTTCGAGGTCGCCGCCAAGCTCGTGAAGGGCGAGGAGGCCGAACACCTCGTCGACCTCGCCGAGCGCACCCGCAACGGCTACAAGCCCGGTCGGGGCGGCGCGGGGTGACGAGGGCACGTCTGATGGATCATCGGCCGCGCGATTCGCGCCCAGGGCCGCGTTGTCGGAAGGACCGAGTACAACCCGGTATGCGGCCCTCCCTCCGCCTTGCCCTGAACCACCTGGATCACGAATCGCATCGACCATGACCCGCCAGACGCGCCCTGCGGCACGGTGGTCGATCGCCGGGCTGGTCCTGGTGGTGGCCGCCGTGATCGCGATCTGGCCGCGTGGCGAGGACCCCGCGCCGGCACCCGACGCCCCACCCGCGCCCGACCTCGCGGCGGCCAGGGCCGACGCGTCGCTGGCGCCGTGCCCCACCTCCGACGCCGCCCCGCCCGCGGGGCTCGAGGAGCTGTCGGGGGTGCGGGCCGAGTGCCTGGCCGACGGGTCCGCGGTGGATCTGGCGAAGACGCTCGCCGACCGGCCGGTGCTGGTGAACGTCTGGGCCACCTGGTGCGCGCCGTGCAAGGACGAGCTGCCGCTGCTCGCGAGCTACGCCGCCGAGCCGGGCGCGGTGCCGGTGGTCGGGCTCGCCGTGCAGAGCACGCCGGAGGGTGCGCTGGAGCTGCTCAGCTCGCTGAAGGTGCGGCTGCCCACGCTCACCGACCCGTCCGGCGCCGCGCAGCGGGCGCTTCGGCTGCCGGTCGGTCTGCCGGCGAGCTACCTCGTCGGCGCGGACGGCGCGGTGCGGCTGGTGGAGAGCCCGCGGCTGTTCCGGTCCGTGGCCGAGATCCGCCAGGCGGTCGCGGCGTACGGGGGCGAGGCGTGACCGGGTCCGGACCGATCGTCGACCCGGCGAGTGTGCCGGGGTGGCTGCGACAGCTGGTCGAGGCCACCCGCGACCTCGACGCGAGCGTGTTCGAGCGGCTGTCCCCGCCGACGGCCGACGCGCGTGACGCGGCCGTGCTGATCCTGTTCGGCGAGCACGAGACCCGCGGCCCGGACGTCCTGCTGCAGCTGCGCGCGGACGGCGGTGGCGCGCACTCCGGGCAGGTCGCGTTCCCGGGCGGGTCGGCCGAGCCCGGCGACGACGGCCCGGTCGACACCGCCCTGCGCGAGGCGGTGGAGGAGACCGGGCTGGACCCGGCCGGCGTGCGGCCGGTGGCGTTGTTGCCGCGGCTGCACATCCCGGTGTCGGGCTTCCACGTGACGCCGGTGGTCGCGCACTGGGAGAAGCCGAGCCGCGTGTGGGCGGTGGACCCGGTGGAGAGCGCCGCGGTGGCCCGGGTGCCGATAGCGGACCTCGTCGATCCGGTCAACAGGTTCCAGTTGCGTCACGTGTCTGGTTTCCTTGGCCCCGCGTTCGCGCTGCCGGGCATGGTCGTATGGGGCTTCACCGCCGCGGTGCTGGCCCTGCTGCTCGACATCGGCGGGCTGGCGCGGCCATGGGACGGTACGGACATACGGGATCTTGACGTCGCATGGCGTTCAGTTGGCTCAGTTGTCGGGGAGGTTGACGGGTGAACTGGGTCGACTTGCTGGTCATCGGGCTGGCGGTGCTGGCCGCGATCTCCGGTGCACGGCAGGGCGTGATCACCGCGCTGCCGGCGTTCATCGGGGTCCTGCTGGGCGCTGTCGCGGGCATCAAGGTCGCGCCGCTGGTCGTGCGGTACATCGAGTCGACACCCACCAGAGTCGCCTTCGCCGTGGCGATCTTCGTGCTGCTGGTCGCGCTGGGCGAGACACTCGGCGTGTGGCTCGGGCGCAGCATCCGGCAGCGGATCAACTCACCCAAGCTCACCGGGGTGGACAACGCGCTGGGCGCGATCGTCCAGGGCGCGGTCGTCTTCGTCGTGGCGTGGCTGATCGCGCTGCCGCTGGTGACCGTCGGCGGCCTCCCGGGTCTGGCGTCGGCCATCCGCGGGTCGACGGTGCTCGGCGGCGTGGACAGCGTGATGCCCTCGGCCGCGCAGAACCTGCCCGACGAGCTGCGCAGGCTGCTGGACGTGTCCGGGTTCCCGGCCGCCGTGGACCCGTTCGACCGGACGCCCAGCAAGGAGGTCGCGCCACCCGACCCGGCGCTGCAGAGCAGTGCCGTGGTGCAGCGGGTGGCGCCGAGCGTGCTGAAGATCCACGCGAAGGCGCCGTCGTGCTCGCGTGCGCTGGAGGGCACGGGCTTCGTGATCGCGCCCGAGCGGATGATGACCAACGCGCACGTCGTGGCCGGGACCTCGGAGGTCGCGGTGGAGACCGACGACGGGTCGTTCGACGCGCGGGTCGTGCACTACGACCCGGACACCGACGTCGCGATCCTCGCGGTGCCCGGCCTGCCGGCGCCCGCGCTGCCGTTCGCGGGCGAGGCGGCGACCTCCGGCCAGGACGGGATCGTACTCGGCTACCCGCTCGACGGCCCGTACACGGCGTCGCCCGCGCGGGTGCGGGACCGGATCAACCTGACCGGGCCGGACATCTACGACGCGAGCACGGTGACGCGCGAGGTGTTCACGCTGCGGGCGCTGGTGCGCAGCGGCAACTCGGGCGGCCCGCTCATCGACACGCAGGGCCGGGTGCTCGGCGTGATCTTCGGCGCCGCGGTGGACGAGTCGGAGACGGGCTTCGCCCTGACCGCCAACGAGGTGCACGAAGAGCTCGAGGAAGCCCCGCGCATGTCCCGCGCGGTCGGCACGGGAAACTGCGCCGCCTGACCGGGTTGTCCCCCGGTTGTCCACGGCCCCCGGCAAAGTCGCGAGTCCAACGCTCGCGACCCGCGAGTCCAACGTTGGCGGACCCCTATTTGGTGACGTATTTTTGGGGTATGGGCAGGTCAGGCAAGGGTAGTGCAGGTCAGCGACGGTCGGGTGTGGCGCGTGAGGTGCCGGTGTACGACTCGTATGCGCGGTTGTC
>NZ_WHTD01000173.1 GCF_009379765.1 Actinophytocola sp.
GTAGGAGAAGCGCAGGCGCGTCAGCGCCGAGCATCGCACGGAGGAAGACAGTGAGTAGCGGAGGAGCGGAGCGAACCATGGGCACCGTGAGCGGGGGTGACGGAGCGTTCGCTGTCTGGACGGAGGAAGACAGCGAGTAGCGGAGGAGCGGAGCGAACCATTCAGCACAGGAAGCGCGGGCGCGTCGGCGCCGAGCATCGCACGGAGCGAGCCATTGGACGGTGGGGGCGGCGGGTAGCGGAGGAACGAAGCGAACCATGAGCACAGGGAGCGAGAACTTCGCTGGTCAGACCGTGTTGGTGACAGGCGGTTCGCGTGGTGTCGGGCTGGGGGTCGTGCGGGGTTTCCTGGCTGCCGGGGCCGACGTCGTGACCTGCGGTCGCGCCGAGACGGCCGATGTCGACGCCCGGTACCTCCAGGCCGACGTGCGTGACGTGTCCCAAGTGGACGCTCTGGTGTCGGCGGTGGTCGCCGAGTTCGGCCGGCTCGACGTGGTGGTGAACAACGCGGGCGGCTCCCCGCCGGTCGATGCCGCCACGGCGTCACCCCGGCTGCACGAGAAGATCATCGCGCTGAACCTGCTGGCGCCGCTGCACGTGTCGCAGCGGGCGAACACCGTGATGCAGCAACAGGATTCGGGCGGCGTGATCGTGATGATCGGCAGCGTGTCGGGGACCCGCCCGTCGCCGGGGACCGCGGCCTACGGGGCCGCGAAGGCGGGCTTGGCGAACCTGGCGACGAGCCTGGCGGTGGAGTGGGCGCCGAAGGTCCGGGTGAACACGGTCGTCGTCGGGCCGGTCGACACCGAGCTGTCGCACCTGCACTACGGCGACGCGGAGGGGGTGGCCGCGGTCGGCGCGACGATCCCGGCGGGCCGGATGGCGAAGCCGGCCGACGTGGCGGAGGCGTGCCTCTTCCTGGCCTCCCCGTCGGCGGGCTTCATCAGCGGCAGCACCCTGACCGTCCACGGCGGCGGCGAACGTCCGGCGTTCCTGGCCGCCTCGAACGCGGCGCCGCCCCGATGATCTGCGCGGGCCGCGTGGTCGCGGTGACCGGCGCGGGGCGGGGCATCGGCCGCGAGCACGCCCTGGAGTTCGCTCGCCAGGGCGCGTCGGTGGTGGTGAACGACCTGGATTCGGCGGCGTCGGTGGCGGCCGAGATCGGCGCCGCCGCCGTTCCCCACGCGGAGGACGTGTCCACCTGGTCCGGCGCCGAGTCACTCGTCACCACCGCGCTGTCGTCCTTCGGCCGCCTGGACGTCCTGGTGAACAACGCCGGCATCGTGCGGGACCGCATGCTGGTCTCGACCTCGGAAGCCGAGTGGGACGACGTGCTGCGGGTGCACCTGAAGGCCCACTTCCTGACCACCCGGCACGCCGCCGCCCACTGGCGAGCCGCGGCGAAGTCCGGCGAGACCGTGGACGCCCGCGTGATCAACACCAGCTCCGGCGCCGGCTTGTGGGGCAGCGTCGGCCAGTCGAACTACTCGGCCGCGAAAGCCGGCATCCTCGGCCTGACCCTGGTGGCCGCGGCCGAGCTGTCCCGCTACGGCGTGACGGTCAACGCCATCGCCCCCTCGGCCCGCACCCGCATGACCGAGGACCTGTTCCCCGACCTGCCGGGCCCGGAGGACGTGGCCCCGCTGGTGGTGTGGCTGGGCAGCCCGGAGTCGCGCCACGTGACGGGGAGAATCTTCGAGGTCGAGGGCGGCCGGCTGACGGTCGTCAACGGCCACGGCCGAGGCCCCGCGGTCGACAACGGCACCCGCTGGAACCCGGCCGACCTGGGCAAAGCCGTGGACGCCCTGCTGGCCGAGACCCCCGACCCGACCCAGGTCTACGGCACCTGACCGGGCGTCCTCAGAAGGCGGAGTTGCCCCACTCGCCGGTGAAGGCGATCTCCGACAGCGGCTTGCGACGGCGGGAGGCCAGCTCGCGCCCGCGCCGCTCGTCGTCCAGCAGGTCGGGCGAGCCGAGCGTGCCGACGGCCACGACGGCCAGCGGTTCGACGTCGGCCGGCAGCGAGAAGACGAGCTTGGCGCCCTCCTTGTTGAAGCCGCCCAGCTGGTGCGCCACCACGCCCTCGGCGACCGCTTGCAGCACCAGGTTCTCCGTCGCCAGGCCGGTGCCGTACTCGGGCATCGGCAGCGGGCCCTTCTCGTTGGTGGTCACCATGCAGCACAGCATCAGCACCGCCGCCGACCAGGCCCAGCCCTTGTTGCGCGGGGAGAGCAGGTCGAAGATCCGGGCGTAGGTCTCGTCGCCGCGGCGGCCGATCAGGTACCTGGCCGGCTGGGTGTTTCCGTTCGACGGGGCCCAGCGCGCGGCCTCGAGCATCGCCCGCAGCGCGACGTCGCTGACCTGACCGTTCGGGTCCAGCGCGCGGGGGCTCCAGCGCGCCGCGATGATCGGGTGGACCGCGACGCTCGTCTCGGCGTCCTTCGAAACAGAGGTCATCAGATCGCGTATCCCCACGAGGTGATCGAGTAGGCGCCGAACCACGAGCTCGCCAGCACCAACCCGCCGAGCGCCAGCACCGCCGTCGACGGCTTTCGTCTGGCCAGTGCCAACGCCATCGGGATCAGCAGCGTGAACGCCGGGATTATCAGCCGCGCCTTGGAGTTCATCAGGCCGTTCGCGCACAGGTCCATCGCGAGCACGCCGGCCGCGAACACCATCAGCGGCCACTCGACCCGCCGCACGAAGCCGATCACCAGCAGCACCAGTGCGACGACGATCAGGCCGACCGTCGTGACCTCCAGCACCGACCGCGCGTCGGCCAGCGCCTCCAGGCTGAACTTCACCGTCGCCGCGCCGCCGTCGAAGCCCGTGCCCCAACCGCGCTCCTGCAACGCGAACCAGCCGTCCCACTCACCGGTCTGCGCGCCGACCCACGCCAGGTAGCCGACCAGCCCGACCGGCGCGATCACCCCGCCGACCCACGGCCGCCAGCCGTCCCGCCGGTTGACGATCGCCACCAGCACCGCGAGGCCGACGGCCAGGATCAGCGCCGCGCCCGTCGACCGCACGATCCCCGCGGCCGCGCAGCACACGCCGGCCAGAACCCACCGCTTCTCCAGCACCCCGACCAGCGACCACGCGGCGAGCGCGCAGAACATCGCCTCCGAGTAGGCCATCGAGAGCACGATCGACATCGGCGTAGCGGCGAACAGGGCCACCAGGATCAGGCCGGTGCGGGTCGAGCCGCCGCGGATGTGCCGGCCCAGCCGCACGAGTGCGTAGGAACACCCGACGCCCGCGACGATCGTCGTCGTGAAGGCGGCGGTGACCAGGCCGATCCCACCACCGCCGTCGATCCCCGCGACCCAGCGCACGACGGTCGGGTAGCCGGGGAAGAACGCGAGCGGCGTCTCGGCGCTGCGCCGGCCGAACGCGTCGACCAGGCTCGCCGGCACCCCCGCGTAGCCGCCCTCGGCGATCGCGAGGAACCACTGGCCGTCCCAGGACCGCAGCGCCTCGGTGACCGACCGGTCGGTGGCGGCGGCCATCCAGGTCAGCACGAGCAGGCCGAACTCACGGATGCCGAGGAAGATCAGCGCGGGGGCGAGGAGCTCGCCGATCCGACGCACCGTCCATCTCGACGGCCCGGTCGGCTTGCCGGCCTCGGCCGGTGACTCGGTCCGTGAGTCGCTGTCAGCCGGGGCCTCGGCCCCGGCCGCGGGCTCGGCGGCGGACTCCTCGTCGGAGTCGGCGCGGGTGACGTCCGTCGCAGACACCCCGATCCTTTCCCTGCTCATCTGCTCGGTCGTTACAGAGTAGGGCGCGCATCCGCGCACGTGGCGGCGGCCACACGCGCGACGGAATCGAATGGCCCCCTCCGTTAGGCTCGCCTTGTCGGTCTGAGGAGGTTTCGGACAAGTGGCGTTGGTGGTCCAGAAATACGGCGGTTCCTCGCTGGAGAACGCGGACCGGATCAAGCGGGTGGCCGAGCGGATCGTCAAGACCCGCAAGGCCGGGAACGACGTGGTCGTGGTGTGCTCGGCGATGGGCGACACGACCGACGAGCTGCTCGACCTCGCGCAGCGGGTGAACCCGGTGCCGCCTGAGCGCGAGATGGACATGCTGCTCACCGCGGGTGAGCGGATCTCGAACTCGCTGGTCGCGATGGCCATCGGCGCGCTCGGCGCGGAGGCGCTGTCGTTCACCGGTTCGCAGGCCGGGGTCATCACGGACTCCACGCACGGCAAGGCGCGGATCATCGACGTCACGCCCAGCCGGGTCCAGCAGGCCCTCGACGACGGCTTCATCTGCCTGGTCGCCGGCTTCCAGGGCGTGAGCCAGGACACGAAGGACATCACGACTCTCGGCCGGGGCGGCTCCGACACCACCGCCGTCGCGCTGGCCGCGGCGCTCAACGCGGACGTGTGTGAGATCTACACGGACGTGGACGGTGTCTTCACCGCGGACCCACGGATCGTCACCAACGCCAGACGTCTCGACCGGGTGCCCTACGAGGAGATGCTCGAGATGGCGGCGTCCGGGGCGAAGGTGCTGATGCTGCGCTGTGTCGAGTACGCCCGGCGCTACGGCGTCCCGATTCACGTCCGCTCGTCGTACACCAACAAGCCGGGCACGATCGTGTCCGGCTCAGTGGAGGACATTCCCGTGGAACAGGCGATGATCACCGGCGTCACGCACGATCGGTCCGAGGCCAAGGTGACCGTGACCGGCGTGCCCGACCAGACCGGCGTCGCGGCTCGCATCTTCCGGGTGGTGGCCGACGCCGAGATCGACATCGACATGGTGCTGCAGAACGTGTCCAGCACCGTGTCCGGGCGCACGGACATCACGTTCACTCTTTCGAAGGACAACGGCCCGACCGCGGTGGCGGCGTTGGAGAAGCTCAAGACCGAGCTGGGCTTCACCGCGGTGCTCTACGACGACCACGTCGGCAAGGTGTCGCTGGTCGGCGCCGGCATGCGCTCGCACCCCGGCGTCACCGCGTCGTTCTGCGAGGCGCTGGCCAAGGCCGGGGTGAACATCGAGATCATCAACACCTCGGAGATCCGGATCTCGGTGCTGATCCGGGACACCGAGCTGGACGAGGCCGTGCGGGCGATCCACGAGGCGTTCGACCTCGGCGGCGACGAGGTCGCCACGGTCTACGCGGGGAGCGGTCGCTGATGAGCTCGGGTGCGGGTGTCCCGCAAAACACACCAACACTCGCGCTGGTCGGCGCCACCGGGGCGGTCGGCTCGGTGATGATCGAGATCCTGAACGAGCGGCCGGACTGGCCGTGGGGCGAGGTGCGGCTCATCGCGTCGCCCCGCTCGGCCGGCCGCAAGCTCACCGTCCGCGGCGCCGAGGTCACCGTGGTCGCGCTGGCGCCCGAGGTGTTCGACGGCGTCGACGTGGCGATGTTCGACGTGCCGGACGGGGTGTCCGCGGAGTGGGCCCCGGTCGCCGCCGCGCGTGGCGCGGTCGTGGTGGACAACTCGGGCGCGTTCCGCATGGACGACGACGTGCCGCTGGTGGTGCCCGAGGTCAACCTCGACATGATGGCCGCGCGGCCGCGGGGGATCGTCGCGAACCCGAACTGCACGACGTTGTCGATGATGGCCGCGCTGGGCGCGCTGCATCACCGGTTCTTGCTGCGCGAGCTGGTCGTGGCGTCCTACCAGGCGGTCTCCGGTGCCGGGGTGGCCGGCGTGGAGCGACTGTACGCGGAGCTGTCCGCGGTGGCCGGCAAGCAGGTCGGCATGCGTGCCGGCGACGTGCGCGAGGCGCTGGCGGCGGCCGGACTGTCCATTGCGGACTCGCCGTTCCCCGGGCCGCTGGCGCTGAACGTCGTCCCGGCCGCGGGTTCGTACAAGGGCGACGGCTGGTTCTCCGAGGAGCTGAAGGTCCGCAACGAGTCACGGAAGATCCTGGGCATCCCCGACCTGCGCGTGTCGGCGACCTGCGTGCGGGTCCCCGTGGTGACGACGCACTCGCTCGCGGTGCACGCGACGTTCGCGTCGCCCGTGTCGGTGGCGCAGGCGCACGAGGTCTTCGCCGCGTCGCCGTCGGTGGTCCTGGTCGACGACCCAGCCGCGGGCGAGTTCCCGATGCCGGCCGACGTCGTCGGCGGCGACCCGACCTACGTGGGTCGCATCCGGCAGGCGCTGGACTTCCCGAATACGCTGGACTTCTTCGTGTGTGGGGACAACCTGCGCAAGGGCGCCGCGCTGAACACCTACGAGATCGCCGAGGCCCTGGCCGCGCAGATTTAGGCCATGTCTCGCGGATCTTGGATCGTGGTGTTCGCGCCCAGATGCCCCCTGCGACGCCCAGGAGCTCACGGACACCCAGGACCTGTACGACAACCGCTACGTCGACAGCCCGGTGTGGTCGGCGCGGTAACAACTCACCGCGCAGGTCAGCGTCACGCTGGCCGGTGCGGGAGAGTCCCGGCATACTGTGGACTCTCTCGCATCGACCGGAGCGTTCTCGTGCACGCACAGCGACGACCGATCGTCGTCCGGCCGGCGCAATGGGCGCTGCGGGGCGCGCCGCGTGGCGTCGCGCCCTACTATCTCGGCACCGAACTGGTGGCCGTCGGTCTTCTCGCGCTCACGTTGCCGTTCTCCGCCACGGGTTCGGACTGGGCGCGGTTCGGGGCGCTGCTTGTCGTCGGGGTGGTGCAGGCGGAGCTCTCCCTCGGGACCGAGCGGGTGCGGCTCTACCTGTCGAACGCGCCGCACATCAACATGACGTCGGTCTGGATCTTCGGCGGTGCGGTCGTGCTGCCGCCGGAGCTGGCCGTGCTGCTGACCGTGTTGATCTACGGACACCTGTGGCTGCGGGTGTGGCGGCCGGTCCAGGGCCGGCCCGCCTACCGGGTCCCGTTCTCGACGGCGACGATCGTCCTGTCGTGCCTGGCGGTCGCGCTGGTGCTGCACTGGTTCGGGGTGCACGGCACGCTCGCCGGCGACTGGGAGGGGCTGCGCGCACTGCTGGCGATCGGGGTCGCGGCGCTCGCGTTCACAACGGTCAACGCCGTGCTGATCGCCGTGGGGGTGAAGCTGCACAACCCGTCGCGCCGGTTCACGACGTTGTTCGCCACCCGTTCGGAGAACGCGCTCGAGCTCGGCACGTTGAGCCTCGGCGGCGCGACGGCGGCGGTGCTCGTGACGCATCCGGCGCTGGTGGCGCTGATGTTGTTGCCGGTGGTCGTGCTGCACCGGTGCGTGCTGATGCGCCAGCTCGAGGAGACGGCCGCGCAGGACTCGAAGACCGGGCTGCTCACCGACCTCGAGTGGAAGAACCACCTGACCACGGAGCTGGCGCGGGCGGAGCGCCGGCCGGAGCCCTTCGGTGTGCTGATCATCGACCTGGACAACTTCAAGCGGGTCAACGACACCCATGGTCACGTCGCGGGCGACGCCGTCCTACGCGCGGTGGCCGACGCCATCCGCGGGGAGCTGCGTGCCTACGACGCGGTCGGTCGCTGGGGCGGTGAGGAGTTCGTGGTGCTGCTGCCGGAGATCACCGAGCAGGGCGCCCGCGACGTGGCCGAGCGGATCCGCCGCGCGGTGGCCCGCCTGACCCTGACCGTGACGATCGACGAGCGGCAGACGGTGATCGCGGGCCTGTCCGCGTCGGTGGGCGTGGCCGGCCACCCGGCGGCGGGCTCGACGGTGGAAGGCTTGGTACACGCCGCCGACACGGCGATGTACCAAGCCAAACGCAACGGCCGCAACACGGTCGTGAGCTACGCGGACCTTCCCACACAACCTGTGGACAGTGTGGATCCCGCCTGTGGATAACCGCCTCAGCCGACCGGAACCGGTAACGCGTCGGCGGCCCGCCGGTGTTGCCGGGCGATCAACACCGCTGCCACCGCCGCGACCAGGACCCCGCCCATGCCGGCCAGCGCGAAGCCCCAGCCCGGGGACGAGTGGTCCACCACGAAGCCGACCAGCGGGGCGCCCGCCGCCGCGCCCAACGTGAAGGCCGACGACTGCATCCCCGTCGCCTCCCCGCGCGCGGCCGCCGGCGCCAGCCGGCTGACCTCCTCGCCCGTGGCGGCGATCGTGGGCGCGCACAACGCCGACGCCGGCAGCAACGCGACAGCCAGCAACCACCACTCGCCGGACAGGAGTCCGATCGGGACGGTCAGCAGACCCAGCCACGCCATCAGGGTCACCTGCGTCGGTGACCGGGGCAGCGCCCCGTAGACGAGGCCGCCGACGGCCGAGATCGCCGACCACGCGACGACGACGATGCCGGTGTACGCGAGCTCGTCGTTCTCCCTCAGCTGCGCCACGATCGCCACCTCGGTGCCCGCCAGGATGAACACCGCACCCGCCGCGATGATGAGCACCGCGACCATCCGCGGCGTCAACCACGTGCGCCGCGGCACCCGCTCACCGGTGGCCGCCGCGTTCTCCTCCTCGCTGCGCACCGCCGGGTTGACGACGAGCAGCGCGGCGCCGACGACCGCGATGCCGACGGCCATCGCCAGCATGGCCGTGGCGGTGGAGAACTGGGTGGCCAGCAGCACCGCCGTGGCCGGGCCGACCATGAACGACAGCTCCGTCGACACCGAGTCCATGGAGTACGCCGTTCGCCGCAGCTCCGGCGGCACCAGCGCGGCGATGGCCTGGCGCCCGATGGACATCGACGGCAGCACCAGCAGGCCCCCGACGAAGCCCGCGGCCAGTAGCAGCGGATACGGCAGGTATCGCCCGAACAGCCAGAACGTGGCCTCGCCGAGCGTGGTGACGATCACCATCGGGCGCAAGCCGTAGCGGTCGACGACCCGGCCCATGACGGGCGCGCCCAGCGCGATGCCGATGGTGAGGATGGCCCCGGCGGTGCCCGCCGCGCCGTAGCCGTGACCGAGCCCGACCGCGACGTGCAGGGTGAGCACCATGCCCGAGGCGGACATCGGGATGCGGGCGAGGAACACCAGCACCATCAGGGTGCGCACGCCCGGCAGGGCCAGCGTTCTGCGGTAGAGCTGCATAGGTGGATGTGACCTCTCGTGAGTCCTGGACGGCAACCAAATTACGGCCGCCCACCGACAGTTGTCCGTAGGTTTTCTTGACTCACTCCAGAGAAGGTGGGTGGTCGCGGGCGTGTCGACCGCTGATCGGTTCGAGACATCGCCTGCTCGGCGGGCGGAAACCTTGGCGTGGCCACTTCCGGTCGGGAGGAGGCCACGTCGTGGGGTCAAGCAGGCACACCGGGGCGACCCACGTAAATCCGCCGCACGGGTTGTTCGGCTGCTCGATCGTGTCACTGGCGGCGCGTCGTTTTTGCTGGTCACCGAGAGCGTGGTAACCGGTCGTTGCTTTGGTCACCCTTTCGATGCGGGGCGAACCGCCTGCTCGGCCGCATTTATTCACGCATTGCTAATCACGTGCCGAATCCGCGCCTTCCCTATCTGGCGCGTCCGGGCGCCTGCGGTAACGATGCTTTCCAGAGGGAGTTTCAAAAACCCGAAGGAGAAGTCCGCGAATGAACGTCAGACTTATTCGCTTTGTCGCCGGGCTGGCCGCCACGGCGATGGTTTCCGTACTGGGCGCAGGCATGGCCAACGCGTCGACGGCCGACCGGGTCGAATCCCGGATCGAGTCCGCGGCGGCGTCGCAGACCACGCACACGGCCGGTGAGTACCTGCAGCAGCTACACGACTATCTCGCTGCTGCCGTGACGTCCGATGACGTCGCCGCGGTCCAGGCGGCGGTCGCTCAGCTGCGTCCGGTGCTGGGTGTCGTGGCCGAGGCGCCCGCCGAGCGGGCCGCGCTGGTGCTGACCGACCGGGTGGACGCCGAAGCCGCTCAGGTCGAGCGGGACCTGCCCGGCCTGACGCTGCTGGCGCCGATCACCGGTCTGTTGACGTCGCTGCTCACGACGCTGCTGGACCTGGTGACGAGCCTGCTGGGCGGCCTGCCGGTGCCACTGCCGGTGCCGCTGCCGGAACTGCCGGTGCCGCTGCCGGAGGTGCCGGGCGTGCCGTTGCCCGAGGTGCCAGAGGTGCCAGCGCCGGGCGGCGAGCCGCCGGTCGACGCGCCGCTGCCGGAGGTTCCGCTGCCGGATGCCCCGTTGCCCGACGCGCCGTTGCCCGACGCGCCGGTTCCGGACGCGCCGCTGCCCGCCGTGCCGTGACCGAATTGCACTAGCCGCAATTCACGAGACCGCGGTAATCCGTCGAGGGGGGTGGATTATCGCGGTCTCGTATTGCATTAATGGATGATCACGCGGTCGGCCGGAAAATGTCCACGACATTCGCCCGGGACCGCAGCGCGAGGCCCGTACGCAGGGCGCCGGCCGCCTCGGAAACCGCCTCCCGAAATCGCGAGCCGAGGCTGACGAAGCTCGTGTACCCGTGGATCAGGTCGTCGTGCTGGCGCTTGACCACGGGCACGCCGGCCTCGCGCAGCCGGTCGGCGAACGCGTTGCCCTCGTCGCGCAGCGGGTCGAACCCGGCGGTCGCGAGGTAGGTCGGCGGCAGCCCGCGGAGGTCCTCGGCGAGCAGCACGGCGATCCGCGGGTCGGTACGGCGCTCGACGTCCGGGCAGTAGTGGTCCTCGAACCAGGTCAGGTCGTCGTCGGTGAGGAAGAAGCCGTCCGCGAACAGGTCGCGCGAGCGGCGGCGCACCGACGGGTCGGTGACCGGGTAGAACAGCAGCTGGAACACCGGGCGCGGCCCGCCGCCGCGGACCGTGTCGAGGCAGACCACGATCGCGAGGTTGCCGCCCGCGCTGTCCCCGCCGACCGCGACCGCCGCCGGGTCCGCGCCGAGGCCCTCGGCGTGCTCGACCGCGTAGCGGTACGCGGCGACCGCGTCGTCGGCCGCGACCGGGAACGGGTACTCCGGGGCGAGCCGGTAGCCGACCGAGAGCACCCGCAGGCTGGCCTGTTTGGCCAGGTAGCGACAGATGCCGTCGTGGGTGTCGATGCTGCCGATGACCCAGCCGCCGCCGTGGTAGAAGACGAGCAGCGGCGAGCCGGGCGGGAGGTCCGACGGCTCGTACAGCCGGGCCGGCATGGTGCCGTCGGTGGTCGGGAGGTTCAGGTTCCGGGTGCGGACGCCGGGCACGATCGGGCCGCCGAGCATGGTGCGGCCCGCTTCCAGGCGGGTCCGCGCGGCCGCTGGGTTTTCCGCTTTGAGACTCATCTCGCTGAGCGCGACCAGCCGCAGCAGCAGCTGGGCGTCGAGGGCGAGCTCGAGGCCGTCGAGGCGGATCGGCGGCCCCGCGACGAGCCGCCGCATGGGCCGGGGGAGGGCGAAGACCGCGTGCAGCGCGGCGCCTTGCACGGACAGCGGAACCCTGCTCAGGACACGTGACATCGATGGCCTCCCAGCTCGCACGACAGGAGGCTATAACCAACCTCGCGATTCTCCCGTACCCGCGCGACGGCCGCCCCCACTGTGTCACCCGATGGGGAATGATCGGGGTTGTGACGGTCAACGTGGTGGGCATCGGAGGATCCCTGCGCACCGACTCGCAGTCCGAGCGAGCGTTGCGCATCGTGCTCGACGGCGCGGCCCAGGCCGGCGCGAAGACCACCCTCGTCTCCGGCGCCGACCTGGTCCTGCCGTTCTACGACCCGGCCGAGCCCGACCGGTCGCCGGTGGCCCGCCGGCTGGTCGAGGAGCTGCGCGCGGCCGACGGCGTGGTGCTGGTGTCGCCCGGCTACCACGGCACGGTGTCCGGTCTCGTCAAGAACGCCCTGGACTACGTCGAGGACCTACGCGACGACGCCCGGCCCTACCTCGACGGCCGCGCGGTCGGCTGCGTGGCGACCGCGCGCGGCTGGCAGGCGGCGGTGACGACGCTGACGTCGCTGCGCTCGATCGTGCACGCGCTGCGTGGCTGGCCGACCCCGCTGGGCGCGGCGGTGAACTCCGCTCAGGTGGAGTTCGGCGCGGACGGCTGGTGCACCGACGAGAAGGTCACGACCACGCTGCGCACGATCGGGTTGCAGGTAGTGGAGTTCGCCACAGCGCGGGTGTGACCGGTAGGCAAGCGGGTACGCCAGGCGTTGACATGAGGGAACCCGCGAGGAGGAAACCATGACCAAGTCTCCGATCAGCAGCCCGCTCGACGACGGCGACCGCACGTCGACCGGTGCGGTCCTGCAGGCAACGCTGGTTGATCTCATCGACCTGTCCCTGGTCGCCAAGCAGGCGCACTGGAACGTCGTCGGGCCGAACTTCCGCAGCGCGCACCTCCAGCTCGACGAGCTGGTGACGGCGGCGCGCCAGTACGTCGACGAGGTGGCGGAGCGCGCGAACGCGATCGGCATCTCGCCGAACGGCAAGGCGAAGACGGTCGTCGAGAGCTCGGGCATCCCGGACTACCCGGAGAACTGGCAGTCGGTCGAGTCCACCGTGACCGCCGTGGTCGAGATCCTGGGCAAGCTGATCGAGCGGCTGCGCAAGCGCATCGACGAGACCGACAAGTCGGACCTGGTCACCCAGGACCTGCTGATCGAGATCACCCGTGAGCTGGAGAAGCAGCACTGGATGTGGCAGGCCCAGACCGCCGGGTGAGCCATCCGAGACGGCGCTTTCCGGGACGTCCCGGAAAGCGCCGCTCGGGTCTACAGGCCGAGCGCCCGGCGGACGAAGTGGACCTCGATCGCGATCTGCTTGATCGTCTCGGCGACCACCAGCGAGCCGTGGCCCGCGTCGTAGCGGTACACCTCGTACTTCGCATGCCGCACGGCCAGCCGCTCCAGGTAGTTGTCGATCTGGCGGATCGGGCAGCGCGGGTCGTTCTCCCCGGCCACCACCAGCACCGGCGCGCGCACCTCGTCGACGTAGGTGATCGGCGAGCACTCCACGTACCTGTCGGGCACCTCGTCCGGCGATCCGCCGAACAGCGCGCGGTCGAACGCGCGCAGCGGCTCCATCTCGTCGGCGTACGCGGCCAGGTAGTCGGCCACCGGCACCCCCGCGATGCCCGCCGCCCACAGCTGCGGCTGGGTGCCCAGCGCGAGCAGGCTCAGGTACCCGCCCCACGACGCGCCGTTGACCACGCACCGCGCAGGGTCGGCCAAGCCCTTCTCGACGGCCCACGCGTGCACCGCGGCGACGTCCGCGAGCTCGGTGAGCCCCGGCCGGCCCTCGATCGCGTCGCGCCAGGCCGAGCCGTAGCCGGTCGAACCGCGGTAGTTGACGTGCACGACGGCGAACCCGGCGTCCAGCCACACCGCGCGGTACGCGGAGAAGCGGTCCTCGTCGGCCGAGTGCGGGCCGCCGTGGAGGGTGAACACCGTCGGCAGCGGGCCGTCCGGCGCGCCGGACGGGCGCGAGTACAGCGCGTGCACGTTGCCGATGCCGTCCGCGGCCACGAAGACGTCGAGGAGCTCAACCGACGGCGGCGCCTTGTGCCCCGGCGGCTCGAGCAGCACCTGCTCGGTCCCGTCCGAGTACTGCGCCCGCACCAGCGGTGGCCGCGCGGCGTTGGACCACGCGTACTCGACCGTGCCGTCCGGCCGCACCGCCGCGCTCCCGATCGTCCCGTTCGGAGTGTCCAACTGGGACAGTGTGCCGCTCGCGAGGTCGTAGCGGTGCAGCGTGTTGCGCGCCTCGTGGGTATGCACGACGATGATCGCGGAGCCGTCCGGGTACCAGTCGGCGGTGACCTCGCCGGGCAGGTCGAGCGCGATCTCGGTCTCGGTGTCCGCGGCGACGTCCCAGACCAGCAGTTCCTCGCGGCCGCGCCGCTCGTGCAGGACGAGCAGCCGCTGGTCGCCGTCCACCGGGCTGAACGCGATCGCCTCGAGGCCCTTGCCCTTGCCGTCCCACTTCTCGGCGACCGTGGCGCCGTCGGCGAGGGCCAGCACGCGCAGCGCCGGGTGCCTGTTGTCGCCGTGTTCGGAGTGCTCGATCGTGAGCAGGGTCTCGTCGCGGGAGAGCGCGGCTACCCCGCCGTCGTGCTCGTCGCGGTAGACGACCTCGGCCGGGCCGCCGGCCCGGGTGACGAAGACCGTGGTGCCCGCGTCGTTGGAGACGCCGACCGCGCTGACCCGGCGGCCGATCCCGATGCCGGCCGGGTAGCCGGGCTCGCTGCCGGGCACGGCGGCGGCCGGACCCTCGGCGGCGGGGCGGCCGGCGAACGGCTCGCTGACCCAGCTGCCGAACTCGTCGCCGTCGGAGTCGGCGAACCACCAGATGTGCTCGCCGTCCGGGCCGATCGCGGCGTAGGACGTGCCGTTGGGCCGGTCGGTGACCTGCCGGTGGGTGCCGGTGGCCCGGTCCCAGGCGTAGACCTCCCAGACGCCGCTGGAGTTCGACAGGTAGAGGTTGCGGTCGGGGGCGTCGTGCGCCCACCGCGGCAACGAGACGCGGGCGGCGGTGAACCGGTCGCGCCAGCGGGCCTCCGCGTCGGCATCGGCGAACAGCGCGTCGGGGACCTCGGCCATGGGGTGGTTGCTCACCCCTCGATCCTGCCTCATGACCGCCCGGTCGTGTCGCGACGTCGTCGGATCGGCCGAACGTGCGTGGGGCCGGTAGAACTGTCCGTATGAACCATGTCGTCGACGTACACCGACCGGTTTCGGGCGACGTGATCGACCTGATCCTGGACGACCACCGGCTGTTCGAGGAGCTGCTGCGCAACCTGCGGGACGCCGGCTCCGACCGTCCCGCCGTCCGCGACGCGCTCGCCACGGTGCTCGTCGCGCACGCGGAGGCGGCGGAGAGGTTCGTGTATCCCAAGCTGCGCAAGCGATCCGCGGTCGGTGCGCACGAGGCCGAGCACGGGTCGGAGGAGCACGCGGAGGGGCACGAGGCGCTCCTCAAGGTGTTGGAGCTGAAGGGAACCGACACCCAGGCGTTCGAGGACGCGGTGGAGGAGCTGACATCCCGGCAGCGTGACCGGTTTTGCCGGAGTGGTGCTAACCTCCCGGAGATGTTCACCGTCAGCCGGCACGGCCGCGAGATCCATTTTCCTCAGGTCGTCGACGCAACCGAGGTGCCCTACACCTACAGGCCCTTCCGGGACGGCGGCTGGTACGAGAAGTCCTTCCTGGAGCACATCCGGCGGCAAGGCCGCCGCGGTGTCTACGTCGACGCGGGCGCGCACCTCGGCACCCATACGGCCTGGTTCGCGATGCTGTGCCCGTCGACTCACGTGCACGCGATCGAGCCGGTGACCCGTTTCGCAGACCAGCTCGACCGGATCGTCGAGGCGAACGCGCTCACCGAGCACGTCACCGTGCACCGGGTCGGCGTGTCCGACCGACCGGGGACAGCGACCAGCCACCTGAGCGCCGAGCACCAGATCGGCTTCGACCCGGCTGGCGCGCCCATGGCCAGGGACGAGACATTCTCGGTGACCACGCTCGACGAGCTGGTTCACGAGCCGGTCGCCGTTATCAAGATCGACGTGGAAGGCATGGAGGAGCGCGTGCTCCGCGGCGCGAGCCGGATCCTCTCGGCCTATCGGCCGAACGTCTACGTCGAGGCATGGAATCGTGACACGCTGCGCGGCATCGTTCGCGCGATTCGGCCGTTCGGCTACGGGCCGACTGGGCGGGTGTTCAACAGCACCCCGACCTACGAGTTCTCGCCCACGACCGCAGTGCACCGGGTGACCGGACCGGTCCTGCTGGCGGTGCGCCACACGTCCCGCGCTGCCCGCCGGTGGGTAGGAGCCGCACTCAAACGCGGCTAGTCTGCCGCGAAGGATTTCGCGGACCTAGCCGAGTACGAAGCGAAGCGAGTGAGACCCGCGAAGCGGGAAAGCTGGGTGAAGACCAAAGGCGCCCAGCGCCGGGTCGAGAGGAGCTCGCACCGTGGGGGTCTGGTGGGTCGCCCCCCCAGAGGTCGTTGAGCGACCAATCCCTGTCCGCGCACTCCGCGGACAGGGGTAGCCCAGGTTGGTCGGGGTGACAGGATTTGAACCTGCGACCCCTTCGTCCCGAAGCCAAGTAGGGCAGTCGGCGAGCATCCTGTTTCTCCTGGTCGGCGTGGTTAGGCGGCCGCGGATGTCCGCGACGGTTCGAGGCTGTACGCCTCGGTTGTCAGGCGGTTCGTCAGGCAGCGATTGTGTCTCGAGCGTCCCCGCGGACTGAAATGAGCCGCTCGCTCACCTGTTGTGCTGGCCGTGGCCATCGTCGGTTTGTGGTTGCTGCCGATCGAGATCTCAATCGGCCCGGTGCACGTTCGGCGCTGACCTGCCGTTCGTTGGGGCTGCGGGGGTGCCGCCGGCTTGTGGCCGGCGGCACCCGGCTCCACCAGGAGGCTGTTGCGCCCCCATCTGTGGGACTTCAAGCCGATCCGCGTTCCGTGAGCGGTTCGCGGCTCACTTCGGAGAGAGGCCGTCTCCACCAGCTCGAACTGTTCGAGGAGTTTGTCACTGTCCGGCCGGAGACGATTACACAGAGAGACTGAAGCCCGAGTATGATCAAATGAGAGGATTGGTTGTGACCCGCCCGCCCTATGAGACACTGGTTGTGTCTAGAGGAGGTGGCCATGACGACGGACAGTGCTGACTACGGGGCAGGTATGCCGACGTCCCGGCCTGTCTCGGTAGATGAGTTGTTCCGGGGCGTCCCGGTTCAGTCTGCGCGCGATCTTGCCTGTGACGGCATCTTTGACACCGATGAGGAGCTGGACGAGTTTCTTGCACATGTGCGAAGCACGCGTGACGCTGACCTCGCGTAGCTGCTGATGAATCGGGTCATTCTCGATACCGACGTCGCCTCGCTCAGTTTTAAGAATCGACTTCCTGCTAGCTTGCTCGCGCGGCTTGGCCACGCGCAGTTTGGGATTACGTTCGTGACGTTGGGCGAACTAACTCAGTGGGCGACGTTGCGCGACTGGGGACCGCGGAATCGAGCGAGGCTGGCAGCGTGGATTACGCCAAAGGCCGTGCTTCCGTACGCCGATGATGTAGCGCAAAGGTGGGGGCAAATTTCTGGGCGCGCGATTCGGCGCGGACGGACCCGCCCGGCCAATGACACGTGGATAGCCGCCTGCTGTCTCGTGTTTGACCTTCCATTGGCCACGCTCAACGTGAAGGACTTCGCCGACTTCGCCGAGCACGAGGGTCTGACCATCGTCACAGCATGATGCTGGTCGGGCTTCAACTCGTGCGCAGGTCGTCGGGTCAGCCACTTTCCGTCGACCTGCATCTGGCACAGATCGATGATCCTCTTCTATTTTCTCAATGTCTAAGCGCGCGTTGCTGTAACGCCTTGCCAGAGTGGGAAAGCCGCATCACGAACATCCACAGCTTGATCAACGTGCCGGCGATGGTGGCGGAGAACTCGCCGAAGTCGACCTCGGCCTCCGCGCCCGGCGGATGCGTCTGCGGCACCGCCACCTCCACCCGGTCCACGCCAAGCTCGACCCGGCGGCGCGCGACGTAACGCGACACCGTCACCTCAGCCAGCCTCGCCCCGTGCTCGGCGACCAGCCGCTGCCAAACCCGTCGCGCCGTATGCCGCTGCTTGGGTGGCACGTCCCGGTCGGCCAGCAGCCAGCCGTCGATCACCTCCACATGCGCATCGATCGCCGGTCGCGGCCGGCGCGCATACGTCTTACGCGGCGGCGGGACCGCACTGGCCAGCGCCTGGCGCACCGTCCGGCGATGCACATGACGCCTCTCAGCCAACTCCCGGATCGACAACCGCTCGACCCGCCTGTCCCGTCTGATCCGCTCGAACACCTCCACCCTCGACCGCGCCATTCCCCGACCTCCACGCCCGACGACAACGACATGGAAATCGCATCCCAGGTGGGGCCAACATTCGCGACGACACGCCGCCCCACCAAGCAGCGAGATCACCACCCAGGTGGAGCCAAGATTCGTGAAGAACAACGACCCAACCGGGGCCAGTTCAGGTGATCAC
>NZ_WHTD01000007.1 GCF_009379765.1 Actinophytocola sp.
CCCCGGCGGGGCTCCGCGCGGCGGCGTCCGGGTCGGCCTCGGCGCGGCCGCGGGCGTCGGCTCGGGGGTCGGCTCGGGGGTCGGGCTCACCTCGGCCGCGGCGGGCGGGCGGGACGCGGTCCTTGCTCGGACGCTCGCGGCGGCCGGCCGGGGGCTCGCCGCCTCGGGAGCCGCGGGCCGGTCGGTCCGCACCGAGGATGTCGTCGTCGCGGGACGGGCGGTCGGACTTGGCAGCCCGGTTCGCGCGGACCTCCGGGTCGGGATTGCGCTCGTGCCACAGGCGGAAGACACCGATGGCCACCGTTACTCCGGTGGTGAACGCCATCGTCGGAAAGTTGCTCGTCAGCGGCAGCGCCACGGTGAACACGAGCTGCTTGAGCCCACCGCCGGCACCGGTGTCCGGGGCCAGCGCGACGACGGCGCCGATGGCCGTGACCGCGAACACCAGCGGCGGCTGCACCATCGGTCCGAACAGGCTCCGGCGGCGCACCCAGCAGATCGCCGCGACACATCCGACGACGTACGCGCCTTGGTAGATCTTGCCGAGCGAGCCCTGCCGCTGCATGTCGATGATCGCGGCGATCGCCGCCAAACCGAAGGCGAGCAGCACAGCACCCCACCAGGGCAGTCCACGAGACATGCCAAGGATCGGGCGGTCATCCCACGCCGGCTCGGCGTCTTGTGCAGGATCGCTCCGGCGATCGCGGGTCGCGGTCACGGGTGCACACGTTAGTAGGTCGGCGGACCGCGTCGGTCGCCGTTCTCCAAACGACGGCGCCGACTCCACACCAAGATGTGAACCGAGACACAACCCGCCTACTGTCCGCTGCCAAGGACTCAAGACGGCATCAATTGAGTTATGTGAGGTTAACGGTCAGATGACACCTCCGCTCCGGACGTATCGACACTCGTCAGGCCGTTGGGCGATCACACGGAGTACGCGCGGGGTTCGGAAAAATCTCACGGCCTCGGGACTGCGCTGACCGAAGGATCGGCGCCGAACAGCGGCCCCCCGATCGGCCGAACGGACGAACCTTCACAACGGGACCGTGCGCCGCCGCGGTCCGTCGTCGGATCAATCGGCTCAGAACGGCGGCTCCTCGGGGTCGGACGGCTCGACGAACGGCTCGATGGACGACTCCGCCGGCACCAGCTCGCGCGGTGCCGCCGAGCCGTTGAGGACGACCTCCTCGGACCGGCGCACGGCCGCGATCGGCGTGGGGCTCCCCGCGGCGTCGGACAGCGGACCCACGGCGGTGGCGAACTGGGTGAGCGCGTCGAGCTCCCGCCGCCGCGCCTGCAGGAACCGCTGCAGATGCGTGCTCGACACGTTGACCGCGTCGACCGCGCCCTCGGCCGCCCGGTGCGCGGCCGCCGCGTGCGCCCGCACCGCCTCGATGTCCTCGACCAGCACCCGCTCGCTCGCGGCGAGCATGGCCGCCGACGCGATGACCGCGAAGCCCGTCGGGCCGCACACGAACACCCGGCGGTCGAGCAGCCAGCGCAGCAGGTCGGGGTCGGTGTCCATGGCCGCGACGACGGCCGCGTCCGACGGCACGAACATGACCGTGCCGTAGATCGCGTCGGCCCAGCGCTGGTAGCCCTTGCCGGCGAGTTCGGTGGCGCGCGAGCGGATGTTGCGCACGTGCACCCGCAGCGCGTCGAACCGCTCGTCGGCGTCGTCGGTCTCGACCGCCTCGACCCACGCGCCGATGCTCATCTTGGCGTCGACCGGCACCCGGCGGCCGTCGCCGACGAGCAACAGCATGTCCGGGCGGACCGAGCCGCCGCCCGCGACATCGGTCTGGACGGTGAAGTGCAGGCCCTCGCGTAAGCCGAGCGATCGCGCGCTCTCCACCAGCACCTGTTCGCCCAGCTCGCCGCGGCCGTGGATGGACGCGAACGTGACCTCGTAGCGGCGCAGCGCCGCGGCGTGTGCGTCGGTGCGGTCGCGCTCCTGCTGCACGGCTGAGACCGCCTCGTCCAGCCGGCGCTGGCTGTCGGCGTAGAGCCGCCGGAACAGGGTGAGGCCGGCGACGATCACCAGCACCAGAACGACGGCGACGGTGCCGAACACAGCGGCCACCGGATGTCCCCTCTCTCGCAGCGAAACGCGGTCGGGAGAATCATGGGCCAGCCCACCGACAGTTTCGGGGAGGACGCCGTGACCAGCTGGGACGTCGCCGGTTTCGAGGAGCTGTACGCGTCGGTCGGTGAAGATCTGGACCAGGTGCCGTGGGCGCGGATGGGCCCGAACCCGACCCTCGTCGAGTGGCTGGACACCCGACCAGCCCCGCCCGGCCGGGCACTCGTGATCGCGTGCGGGCTCGGTGACGACGCCGAGGAGCTGGCCAGGCGCGGCCACCGGGTCACCGCGTTCGACCTCTCCGAGACCGCGATCGGCTGGTGCCGCAAGCGGTTTCCGCAGTCCGATGTGGACTACCAGGTGGCCGACCTGCTCGACCCGCCGGCGCAGTGGGCCGGCGCGTTCGACCTGGTGGTGGAGCTCTACACGATCCAGTCGCTCCCGCTGGGGACGCGCCCGCAGGCGGTGGCCGCGGTCGCGGCGCCGGTGGCCGCGGGCGGCGCGCTGTTCGTCCGGTGCTTCGCCCGACCCGACGACGCGCCCGTCGACGTGCGACCGTGGCCGGTGAGCCGGGCAGAGCTGGGCTGGTTCACCGGGGAGGGGCTGACCGAGGTGTCGCTCGCGGAGGACGTCACCGAGTCCGGCACGCGCTTCTTCGTCGGGGTCTACCGGCGGTAGCCGCGTGGCTCCCCCATTTCGCCGGCCGGCGGCCCTAGCTTGGCGGGCATGCGGGTGCTGCACACCTCCGACTGGCACGTGGGGCGCATGTTCCACGGCCGCGATCTGCTTGCCGACCAGGAGTCCGTGCTCGGTGGCATGGCCGATCTGGTCGAGGACGAGCGGATCGACGTCGTCGTGGTGTCCGGCGACCTCTACGACCGCGCGGTGCCCTCCGGTGAGGCGGTACTGGCGTGCACCCGGATCCTCGACCGGATCCGCACCGCCGGCGCCCGGCTGGTGATCACCCCGGGCAACCACGACTCGGCACCGCGGCTCGGGGTGTACGCCGACTTCGCCGCGGTCGGCGGGTTGCACCTGCGCACCCGGATCGCCGAGCTCGACCGGCCGGTGCTGCTCGACGACGAGCACGGGCCCGTCGCGCTGTACGGGATCCCCTACCTCGAGCCGGAGCCGGCGCGGCACTCGATGGGCGTCGACGCACCCGGGCACGCGGGCGTGCTCACCGAGGCGATGCACCGGATCAGGGCCGACCTCACCGGGCGGGGCGAGGGCGTGCGGTCGGTGGTGCTGGCGCACGCGTTCGTGACCGGCGGGGCGCCGAGCGCGTCGGAGCGGACCATCGCGGTCGGTGGCGTGGAGCAGGTGTCGAGCGCGGTGTTCGACGGTGTCGACTATGTGGCGCTGGGGCATCTGCACGGGCCGCAGCGGCTGGCCGAGCACCTGCGGTACTCGGGGAGCCCGGTGGCGTACTCGTTCTCCGAGGCGCGGCACCACAAGTCGGTGTGGCTGCTGGAGCTGGACGCGCACGGCCTCGCCGGCGTCGAGCGGCGGACGCTGCCGGTGCCGCGCGCGCTGGCGGCGGTCTCCGGCACGTTGGAGTCGTTGCTGGTCGCGCCGGAGCACGCGGGGTTGGCCGACCACTACCTGTCGGTGGAGCTGACCGACCGGGTGCGGCCGACGGACGCGCTGCGCCGGCTGCAGGCGCGGTTCCCGCACGCGGTGCACCTGGACTGGCGGCCGGACGGTGGCGTGGCCGGGGCGTCGTTGCGGTACGCGAGGACCGTGCGCGGACACTCGGACCACGACGTGGCCTGCCAGTTCGTCGACGACTGCCGCGGCTCGCAGCCGTCCGACGGCGAGCGCGCCCTGCTGCGCGAGGCGCTCGCCGCGGTGGCCAACGAGGAGCGCGCCGAGCTCGCCAACCAGCGCGGGAGCTCCGCCGCGTGAGCGGGAGCGACGGAGCGTGCGCCGTCCGGACTGACGAGCGGCGCAGCGAGCGAGTGAGCAGCGCAGGAGGGAACACGGCGGGTAGCGGAGGAGCGGATCGAACCGTGGGCACAGCGTGAGACTGCATCGGTTGGAGCTCACCGCTTTCGGGCCGTACCCCGATCATGAGGTCGTCGACTTCGACGCGCTCGGGGCGGCCGGGCTCTTCCTTCTGCACGGCGATACCGGGGCCGGCAAGACCACGTTGCTCGACGCCGTGGCGTTCGCGTTGTTCGGCGCCGTGCCGGGGGTGCGGGACCAGGCCAAGCGGCTGCGGTGCGACTACGCCGACTCGGCTGTGCTGACCGAGGTGCGGTTGGAGCTTTCCGTGCGTGGGCACCGCTTGCGGCTCGTGCGCGGCCCGGAGTACTCGCGGCCCAAGAAGCGGGGCGGCGGCGAGACGAAGCAGCAGGCGAGGGCGTCGCTCACCTGGGTGGGCACGGCGCCGAGCGGGTCCGCGCCGGACGGGTTGACCAGGATCGACGAGGTCGGTCGCACGATCGAGCGGCTGCTCGGGATGAGCAAGGACCAGTTCTTCCAGGTGGTGCTGCTGCCGCAGGGCGAGTTCGCCAAGTTCCTGTGCGCGGACACGGGCGACCGGGAGAAGCTGCTCGAGAAGCTCTTCGGCACGCAGCACTTCGCGTTGGTTGAGCAGTGGTTCCGGGACCGTCGGGTCGAGGCCGGCCGGGTGCTGGACGGCAAGCGGCGCGCCGAGGTCGAGCTGCTGGCCCGGCTCGCGCAGGTCGTCGGGTCGGACGCCCCCGACGCTCCGGACGAGGCCTGGCTGGCCGGGCTGGTGGCGCGAACCGCTCGCGACGCGGGCGACGCGGTGACCCGGGAGTTGGAGGTTTCCACGGCCAGGGACCGTTGCGAGAGCGGGTATCTGGCGCTGCGGACGCTGGCCGAGCGGGTCCGCCGGGCGCGGTCCGCGCGCGAGGGGCTGGCCGCGCTCGATGCCGAGGCGCGGATACGGGACGCGTGGGCGAAGGAGCTGGCGGCGGCCCGGCGTGCGGCGGTCGTGGTGCCGGCGGGGCGGGAGCTGGACCGGGTCGTCGGGTTGGCGCGGCAGGCCGAGCACGCGGTGGCGGTGCGGCTCGCGGAGGTGCCCGACGAGTACCGGGACGCGGCCGCGGGACCGTTGCGTGAGGAGGCCGGGGCGCTCGCGGGGCTCGTCGACGAGGCGGTGCGGCAGGAGTCCGATCGGGACCTCGCCGCCGAGCTGACGCGGCGCGGCACCGGGGCCGAGCGGGACGTGCTGGCGTTGACGGAGCGGCTTTCCGTGCTGCCGCGGGAGATCGAGGACGCTCGGGCGCGGGTCGCGGACGCGGCCCGGGCCGTCGCCGAGCTGCCGGCGCTGCTGTCCACGAGGGATGAGCTGGCCGCGCTCGCGAAGGACGCGGGCAAGCTGCCCGCGGCCGCCGTGGCCGTGCGGACGCTCACCGAGCGGCACGCGGCCGCGGTCGACACGCATCAGACGGCCCGGGAGGAGCTGCTCGACACCCGGCAGCGGCGCCTGGACGGCATGGCCGCCGAGCTCGCCACCGCGCTCGAGGACGGCGCGCCCTGCCCGGTGTGCGGGTCGGCCGAGCACCCCGCGCCGGCCCGCGGCACACCCACGCGGGTCACCGCCGGGGACGAGCGAGCGGCGGTGCGGCGGGAGCAGGACGCGCAGACCGCGCGCGACTCGGCCAAGGACGAGCTGACGATGGCCGAGCGGTTCCTGGCCGCACTCGAGGACCGGCTCGGCGACGCCGGCGACGTGCGCGCGGCGCTCGCCGAGGCACGCGTCGCGTACGACGACGCACGGGAGCGAACCGAGGCGCACGGTCGGCTGCGGGACGGGGTGCGTGCGCTCGAAGCCGAGGCCGAGCAAGCGCGGGACCGGTTGCGTGAGGCGGAGAGGAAGGCCGGCGGGTACGAGCACGAGCGGACCGCGCTCGAGGCGCGGATCGCCGAGCGGGCCGACCGGCTCGAAGCCGCCCGCGGCGCGCATCCCGATGTCGCGGCCCGGCGGCGGCACCTGCTCGAGGTCGCCGACGCGCTCGAGTCGCTCGCGTCGGCCGGCACGCGGTGGGAGGCCGCCGCCACCCGGGTCGAGGAGCAGCGCGCGACGCTCGCCGAAGCCGTTGGGAGCGCCGGGTTCGAGGACATCGAGGAGGCTCGGGAGGCGGCCAGGGACGACCGGACGATCGCCCGGTTGGAGCAGCGGTTGTCCGACGCGCAAGCCCGGGAGGCCGGGTTGCGGCAGGTGCTCGCGGACCCCGAGCTCGACGGCATCGACCCGGGTCAGGACGTCGAGCTGAGGGCCGCTGCCGACGCGTTCACGTCGGTGCAGGACGAGGTCGAGGAGGCGGTCGCGCGGTCCCGCGCGGCCGGCCAGGTGCGCAAGGCCGTCGCGGAGCTGGCCGAGCGGTTGCGCGCGGTGTGGCTGGAGCTCGCGCCGGCGGCGGCCGAGTACGCGGAGCTCGACGCGCTCACCGACGTCGTCAACGGGCGCGGGCAGAACTCCCGGAAGATGTCGCTGCGCGCGTACGTGCTGGCCGCGCGGCTGGAGGAGGTCGCGGTCGCGGGCACCGCCCGGCTGCGGCGGATGAGCGGGGACCGGTTCTCGTTCGTGCACAGCGATGCCGCCGGGCAGCGGGGCAAGCGCGGCGGGCTCTGGCTCGACGTGCTCGACGACTACTCCGGCCAGGTCCGCTCCGCCAAGACCCTGTCCGGTGGCGAGACCTTCCTCGCGTCGCTGGCGTTGGCACTCGGGCTCGCGGACGTGGTCGCGGCCGAGACCGGCGGGGCGCTGCTCGACACGCTGTTCGTCGACGAGGGCTTCGGCATGCTCGACGCCGACACGCTCGACGAGGTGATGAACACCCTCGACGAGCTGCGCGCGGGCGGCCGGGTCGTCGGCCTCGTGTCGCATGTGGAGGAACTGCGGCAGCGCATCCCGACCCGGCTGCGGGTGCACAAGTCCCGCACCGGGTCGACCGTCGAGCTCATCTCGGCGTGACGGGGACGACGAGGTCGGCGGCGGCACTGGTGGCGTTGATCAGGACCGCGTTGCGCTCGTCGGAGCCGAAGGTCCGCTCCCGGGCCTGCTCGAGCGTGCGGCCGAACGCGCGGTGCCGGTCGATCAGCCACTGGTGGCGATCGTCCTCGGGTGCGGCCAGGAACCACACCTCGTCGAGCAGGTCACGCACGGAGCTCCAGGGCGGGTCCGGCAGCAGCAGGTAGTTCCCCTCGGTCACGACCAGCCGGATCTCCGGCGGCACGGGCGCCGCGCCGGCGATCGGTTCCTCCAGGTCACGGCGGAAGCTCGGGGCGTAGACGGTCTCGCCGGGCGGCCGAGATCGCAGGCGGCGCAACAGGTTCACGTAGCCGGCCGCGTCGAAGGTGTCCGGGGCGCCCTTGCGTTCGGTACGCCCCAGCCGGGTCAGCTCGACCTGTGCCAGGTGGAACCCGTCCATGCCGATGTGGATCGACGCCGGCCCGAGCGCGGCCACCAACTCCTCGGCCAGCGTCGACTTGCCGGCGGCCGGCGCACCGCAGATGCCCAGCAACGCCCGGTCCCGGTCCATGAGCGCGGCCGCCCGCGCCACCAGGTCGGCAAAGATCATGAGACCAGCCGGCGCATCGGGATCACCCAGGACCGCACGCCCTCGTGGCTGATGCGCACCGCCGCCGCCCGGTTCGCGAACTCGATCACCGCCGGCACGTCCGCCGCCGTCGGCACGCGGCCCAGCCGCGCCACCGCGAGTGCCGCCGCGCCGTGCCACACGTCGCCCGCGCCCACCGTGTCGCGGGCCTCGGCCCGCGGCACCACGACCTCGCCGCTCTCCGACCCGACGGTCCAGCGCACCGGATCGGGCCCGGCCGTGCGGATCACGACCGGGTTGGTCAGCTCGCGGGGCGACCGGAACGCCGACGAGCACGCGCAGACGTCCACAAGGGACAGCAGGTCGGCCAGCACCGGCTTCCAGCTCCCCGCGTCCAGCACCACCGGGATGCCCAGCGCACGAGCGGCGGCGGCGGCGCGCTTCGCCAGCTCCGGGTGGTGGCCGTCGAGCAGCACAGCACCCGCGCCGGTGAGGTCGACGTCGGCCACCGCCGCCACGCCCGCCGCGTTGTGCGACACCACGGTCCGCTCGCCGTCGGACTCACGCACGGACACCGCGCTCACCGCGGGCGGCGCCACCCGGTACGGCAGCACGTCGGTGACCTCGACCCCGCAGGCCGTCAGGTCGCCGAACGCCAGCCGGGCCAACGGATGCGAGCCGAGCACGGTGGCCAGCCGGGCCACCCCGCCGAGCGCGGCGACGGCCACCGCCGCGTTGGCCGCGGGCCCGCCGGCCGCGAGCTCCACCGAGCCGGACTGCACCTTCTCGCCGGGCGCCGGCAACGACTCGACCCGCTGCACCAGGTCCACCGTGCACAGTCCGACCGCGACGACGGCCGTCCCACTCATCGTTGCCTCCCCTGGGAGAACCGGTCCACCGCGACCGCGGCGAGCAGCAGCACGCCGATGGCCACGTCCTGGTAGAGGGTGTCGACGCCCACCTGGGTCAGACCGGTCCGCAGTACCGCGACGACGAGCGCGCCCACCACCGTGCCGAGAACGCTGACCCGGCCGCCGAACGGGCTCGTGCCGCCGATGACGACCGCGACGATCGAGTCGAGGTTGCCGAGCTGGAAGGCGTTCGGGTCGGCGATGGGCACCCGGCCGAGAGCCTGCCACGCGGCGATCCCGTAGATCACCCCGGCCACCACGTACCGCGAGAGCACCCGTTGACCGGTCCCCCACGCCGTTCTGGTCAGCGCGAACCAGAGGCCGACGGCCAGCGCGAGCAGCACGCCCATGCCGTAGGTGAGCTCGACCCGGCCGAGCAGGTACTTCGTCGTACCGAGGAAGCCGAGCGCGTCGTCGACGACCGGGAACGTCCGGCCCTGCGCGTAGATCCGGCTCACCGCGGTGACGATCACGAGCATGCCGAACGTGACGACGAACGGTGGCAGCCGCGGCCACGTGACGAGCCCGCCGGCCACCGCACCGACCGCGGCCGCGGCGAGGACGCCGACCAGCAACGCCAGCACGCCGGGCGTGCCGGTGAGCGCGAGCTCGGCGATGAGGAGCGTGCCGAGCACCGCGACGGCCGCGTTGGCCAGGTCGATGCCGCCCGCGCGGACGATCAGCAGCTGACCGAGCGCGAGCGTCCCGGTCACCAGCGACTGCTGGACCACCACGGACAGGTTGTCGATGTCGAGGAACGAGCCGATCGCGAGCCCGAACGCCAGCACGAGGACGACCAGCGCGACCACCGGGCCGAATGCCCGGTATGCCGAGAACGGGGCCCGGGCCGACGAGTCACGTCGTCCCATGTGGACCTCCACGGCGCGGCGGTTTGCGGGGAAGCTATTGATCTCTGTACCGTGACGCAACCGTTTGCGCAAACGCTTGCGTCCGTACCGATTCAGGAGCTTTTCGTGATCACCATGCGGGACGTCGCCCGGCTGGCGGGCGTGTCCATCACGACGGTCTCGCACGTCGTCAACTCGACGAGGTCGGTCGCGCCGGAGACCAAGGCGAAGGTGCTGGGCGCGATCGAGCACACCGGTTACACGGGCGACGCTATCGCGCGGTCACTGGTGACCGGTGGGACCCGGTCCCTCGGCGTGGCGATCTCCCTCGGCGCCAACCCGTACTCCGCCGAGCTGCTGCGGGCCATCGAGCACGAGACCACGCGTGCGGGCTACGCGCTGGTGCTCGCGGACACGCACGACGAGCCGGATGCCGAGCAGTCGGCGGTCCGCACGCTCCGGTCGAGGCGGGTCGACGGCCTGGTGCTCACGCCGTCGCCGCGGGTGTCCGGGACGGTGCTGCCGCGGCTGCGCGACCTGGGGATCCCGATCGTGCTGCTGGACCGGCTGACGACGAGCCAGGACATCGACCAGGTGGGGCCGGAGAACGTGTACGCGACCTCCGGGCTGGTGCGGCATCTCGCCGACCTCGGGCACCGGCGGATCGGCATGATCAGCGGCGCGCCCGGCCTCGCGACGACATCCGAACGGGTGCTCGGCTACCGGCTCGGCCTGGGCCGGTCGCGGCTCACCTGGGACGAGTCGCTCGTCGTGTCCGGTGAGGGCGCGCTCCGCGGGCTGCTGGCGGTCGAGTCGCCGCCGACGGCGGTGATCGCCGGCGACAACACGGTGCTGACCGGCGTGCTGCACGAGTGCCGCCGGCGCGGGCTGCGGGTCGGGACGGACCTCGCGGTCGTGGGCTACGACGAGGTCGAGTGGGCGGACCTGCTGGACCCGCCGGTCACGACGGTGGCACAACCGGTCGCGGAGATGGGGCGGACGGCGGTGCGGATGCTGCTGGACCGGATCGCCGACCCGGCGCGGCCGCCGGTGACCAAGCGCCTGCCGACGACGTTCATCCACCGCGGCTCGTGCGGCTGCCCGCCGGCCGGCCACCCCGGTGTCGGGGCGGCCGGCGAGGCGTCCTAGGACGCGAGGGTCGCGGCGATCGTGTCGGCGAGCGGGGTCGTCGGGCGGCCGAGCAGCCGGGAGAGGTCGCCCGGCGTGCCGGCCAGCTTGCCCCGGCTGATGGCGTCGTCGACGTCCACGAGGATGTCGGCGAAACCCTCCGGCACCCCGGCACCCACCAGGATCCGCTTGTGCTGGGCGGGCGAGACGGAGGTGTGGACGACCTCCTTGCCGGCCTGCCGGGACACCTCGGCGGCGAACTCGTCGTGGGTCCACGCCTGGTCCCCGCCCAGCTCGTAGGCCTTGTTCACATGGCCGTCCGCGCGCAGGACCACGGCGGCCGCGGCGGCGAAGTCGGTGCGCGGCGCGGTGGCGAGCCGGCTCCCCGGCGCGACGCTGGTGAGGACGGCGCCGCGCTCGAGGATGCCGTCGAGGTCCGCGGTGAGCCCGGGCGCGTCGGTGTACCAGTTGTTGCGCAGAAACGTGTGGGGCAGGCCGGAGTCGAGGATCAGCCGCTCGGTCGCGCGGTGGTCGTCGGCGAGCCGGAAGTCGGCCTCGGGCCCGCCGAACACACCGGTGTAGGCGAGCTGTGCCACGCCGGCGGTCTTGGCCGCGTCGATCACCGCGGCGTGCTGGGCGGCGCGCCGGCCGATGTCGGTGCCGGAGATCAGCAGCACCCGGTCCTCGGGCGCGAACGCCCCGGCGAACGTGTCGGGCCGGTCGTAGTCGGCGACCTGCAGCCCCACCCCCTGCTCGGCGAGGTCGGCGGCCTTCTCCTTGCTGCGCGCGACGGCCGTGATGTCGCCCGCGGGCACGCCGGCGGCCAGCAGGTCCGCGATGACCAAGCGGCCGAGCTGCCCGGTTGCCCCTGTGATGACGATGCTCATGAGCTCACGCTATGACTAGTACATCCAATTCCGTAAGTACCCACTTCGAAGTAAGGTACTGGCATGGACGTCAGGTCTGCGGCCAAGTCGCCGGATGTCAACCGCGCGGAGTGCCCGTCCCGGCTGGTGCTCGAGCACGTCACCAGCCGCTGGGGCGTGCTCGTGCTGGCCGCGCTGCTGGGGCGCTCGTTCCGGTTCAGCGAGCTGCGTCGCCACGTCGGGGGCGTGAGCGAGAAGATGCTCGCGCAGACCCTCCAGACCCTGGAACGCGACGGCATCGTCCACCGCGACGCCAAGCCGGTCATCCCGCCGCGGGTCGACTACTCGCTCACGCCCATGGGCGAGGAGGTCGCCGAGCAGGTCTGGGCCCTCACCAAGTGGGTCGAGAAGAGGCTGGACGACGTCTTCGCGGCCCGCGACGCCTACGACGAGGCCCGCGCCTCCTGACCCCGGGGCGAAGTCGCGGGTTCCGGGCGTTGGACTCGCGGGTCCTCAGCGTTGGACTCGCGGGTTCCGGGCGTTGGACTCGCGGGTCCTGAGCGTTGGACTCGCGGGTCAGCCGGCGCGCCACAGGTGCAGGCCGGCGTAGGAGCGCCACGGTCGCCAGGCGTCGGCGTGCGCGAGCAGCTCGTCCGGTGTGGACGGTAGGCCGAGCGCCTCGGCGCCCTTGCGCATTGCGACGTCCCCGGTCAGCAGCACGTCCGGCGCGCCGAGCACACGCATCAGGACGTAGCCGGCCGTCCACGGCCCGACCCCGGCGAACTCCTGCAGCGTGAGGGAGAGCTCGTCCGGGTCGGACCCCACGTGGACGTCCAGCTCACCCGCGGCCAGCGCGGCGTTGACGGTGAGCATCGTGTCGATGCGCCTGCGCGGCCCGGTGAGCACCTCGGCACCGCGTTCGGCGATCGCCGCTGGGGTCGGGAACAGCGTGGTGAGCGCGCCGTCCGGGGTGGGCAGCGGATCGCCGAGCGCCGCGGCCAGCGAGCCGAGGGCGGTCCGCGCGGCGGCCACGGTGATCTGCTGCCCGACCAACGCCCGGGTGACGATCTCCGCGCCGTCGACGCTGCCCGGCAGCCGGATCCCGGGCGTCGCGGCGACCGAGGCCGCCAGCGCCGGGTCCGCGCCGAGCACCTCCGACACCGCGTTCGGGTCGGCGTCGAGGTCGAACAGCCGGCGCAGCCTGGAGACCGCGCTGCCGAGGTCCCGCATGTCGGTGAGCTCGAGCGTGCAGTCGATGTGCCCGTCGGCCGGCCGCAACCGTGCGATGCCGGTGCCGTGCGGCAACCGCAACGTCCGCGCGTAGTGACCGTCCTCGACGGTCTCGACCCCAGGAACTGCCCGGGCGGCCAGGAACGCGAACAGCCCGTCGGCGTCGAACGGCGTCCGGTACGGCAGCCGCAGCGTCACCTTCCCCGCCGCGGGCCCGGGCGGGCGGGACCGTCGCTTGGCCGCCACCCGCAGCCCCGACGGCGTGGTGGCGAACACCGCGCGGATCGTGTCGTTGAACTGCCGCACGCTCGCGAAGCCCGCCGCGAACGCGATGTCGGCGAACCCGAGGTCGGTCGTCTCGATGAGCAACCGAGCGGAGTGCGCGCGGTGCGCCCTGGCGAGCGCCAGCGGCCCGGCACCGAGCTCGGCGGTGAGCACCCGGGTCAGATGCCGCTCCGAGTAACCCACCCGGCGGGCGAGCCCCGGCACCCCCTCGCGCTCCACCACGCCGTCGGTGATCAGCCGCATCGCCCGGCCGGCGAGGTCGGCCCGCAGGTTCCACTCCGGCGAGCCCGGCACCGAGTCCGGCAGGCACCGCCGGCACGCCCGGAAACCGGCCTGCTGCGCGGCCGCCGCGGTGGGGAAGAACAGCATGTTCTGCCGCTTGGGTGTGATGGCGGGGCAGGACGGCCGGCAGTAGATCCGCGTGGTCCGCACGGCCACGATGAACTGGCCGTCGAACCGGGCGTCCCGGGACGCGGACGCCCGGTAGCCCTGCTCCTCGTCGATTCGCACGTAACCCATGCTGCCAGCGCCGACGGCGACCGGCTCGCGGAATTCGGACGCGGCGATGCCCGCGGGTTCTGGGCGTTGGACTCGCGAGTCGCGAGCGTTGGACTCGCGGGTTCTGGGCGTTGGACTCGCGGGGTGGGGCATGGAAAGGCCGCCCTCGGCGGACCGGGGACGGCCTTTTCCGTACCGGAGTTACGAGGTGACCGACTGGACCACGACGTCACCGCTGCCGACGAGCGCACCGGTGTTCGTCCGGACCTGCACGTTGCCGTACAGCACGCGACCGGCCGCCGGCACCACGCCCGGCGTGACCGTGCCGGGGACCGTCCAGGTCGCACCGGCCGGGCGCTCCTGGTCGGTGTCCGTCAGCTCGATCGAGCCGAACGACGGGCCGCCGAACACGTCCACGTACTCGTAGGTGGTCGTGCCGGCCGGCACCGCGAACGCGTCGACCAGGGCGACCCAGGTGCCCGCGGCCGGGTTGGCCACGGCGACCTCTTCCTCCGAGTCGCCGTCCGCGCTGACCGCCGCCAGGACACAGGTCCCGCTCGTGCAGTTGAACAGGACCAGGTCGAGGTCCGCACCGAGGTCGGACGTGCTACCGATCTTGACCCGCAACGAGGTCGCGCTGGCCGTCACCGCGATCGGGAACTGCTGCTGCGCCCCGTCCTCGATGGACGGCGTGTCGATCCTGGCGCTGCCCAGCGGGGTGCCGACCGCGTGGCCGGTGAACGGACCGAACGCGTTGGTCAGCGTGTACTCGCGCGCGATCGGCTGACCGACCGTGCCCGACGCGATCGTGTCCGGGTTCGGCGACACCGTGGCACCCAGCACCGACGCGGTCAGGGTGTACGGCGCGAACGCCGTGTCCGACGTACGCCGCGCCTCGACCACGATCTCCCACACGCCGGGCAGCGGGTTGGTGACCGTGCGGCTGAGCGGGTCGCCCGTCGGGCAGCCGTTGCCGGGAACCGGCGGGTTGTAGCAGCTGATCGTCTGGCTGTCGTCGATCGCGGCGCCGTACGGGTGGTACCGCAGGAACCGGACCTGCCCGGCGCCCGGGGTGGTGCCGCCGCCCTGCAGGTCGACGAGCAGCGCCGGGGTGTTGGCCGGCACCCGCAGGAAGTAGCTCACCGTGTCGTTGCGCCCGACCTTGCCGCCGTGCCGGATCTGGTAGCCGTTGGCCGCGGTGAAGTCCTCGGCCGCGATCACCGTGTTCATCGTCTGGAACTCGATGCCCGTGGACATCGGGCTGTCGAAGTTCAGGATCGCCGAGTGGATCCCGGCGGTCCGCGCGTTCACCCCCACCCGGAGCTTGACCGCGCTGCCCTTGCGCAGCGTGATCCGGTTCGTCGAGCCGGTGAACGTGCCGTCGTTGCCCATCCAGCTCAGGTTGTAGGTGATCGGGTGGTCCGGGCCGCTGGTCCGGGTGAACGTGTACTCGCGGGTGTAGCGGTCGCCCTTCTGCACGCCCTCCCGGTCGAAGATGCCGACGCCGACGCCCGGGGTGGCGAGGAAGTCCGACAGGACCGTGTGGACCTCGACCGAGGAGGTGATGTCGACCGTCGCGATGTTCGCCTTCAGCGCCTTCCAGGCCTTCTTCGTGTCGATGAGGCCGTTGCCCTGCTCGTAGGCCTGGTAGTCGCGGAGGAACCGGGCCGTCGAGTTGAGCGCGGAGCGCAGCTGCGCCGGGGTGTGCGACACGCCCTTCTGGATCGCGGCGCTCACCAGCAGCGTGGCGGCGCCGGCGGCCTGCGGCGAGGCCATCGAGGTGCCCTGCAGCATGGCGTAGCCCGGCGGGAGGTCGTAGGTGCCGGCGACCGGCGCACCCGCCAACCAGGTCGGGATCGACGAGATCGCCGAGCCAGGCGCGACGATGTTCGGCTTGAACCCGCCGTCCTCGCGCGGGCCACGCGCCGAGAACGGGTGCAGGTTGTCCCACTCTGCGGTGTTCGAGCCGTAGTTGACCTGCCACGACTCCTTGGTGATGTAGGACCCGACGCTCATCACCTTGTCGGCGTTCGTCGGCTGGCTCACCGTGTTGACGCCGGTGCCGTCGTTGCCCGCGGAGATGAACAACTGCACGCCGTAGGTGTCGATCAGCTCGTTGTAGAGGTGCTCGCGGACGGTGTTGCCGTCGTTGACGAGGTCCAGGCCGCCGATCGACATGTTGACCACGTCGACGCCCGCGTCGCGGACGGCGTAGATCATGCCCTCGTCCAGGGCGTGTGCGGTACAGCCGGCGACGAACAGGCACCCGCGGACCGACACCAGCTTGGCGCCGGGGGCGGCGCCGCTCATCTTGCCGCCGAACAGCTTGTTGCCCGCGACGATGCCGGCGACGTGCGAGCCGTGCTCACCGGAGACGATGCCGATGTTGACCGACTCGGTCGACGGGCTCGTCTGGACGACGAACGGCATCGACTCGGCGACCGGGGTGGCCGGGTCGTCCGTGCCGAACGTGCCGATGTCCTGCTTGACCTTGTAGTCGGTCATCGGCTCGTCGTCGGCGAAGGTCTTGTTCTGGTTCGTGTCCACCCAGACGGTGCTGGTGGCCGGGTCCCACAGCACGCCGAACGTGCCGATGCTGCCGGCCGGGTTGCCGTCCCGGTTCACGTCGTTGCCGAGCTCGCCACCCAGACGCGGGTCGCGCTCGTCGAACAAGCCGTAGCGGTAGCCGCTCGGCTGGCCCGGTGCGGGGCTCGACATGTCGATCCACGTCGGGTCGTCGTCGTTGTTGACGCCGTCGGTGAACCCGGGGTCGGTGTAGGTGACCCAGTCGACGATCTTGCGCTCACCGGTGCTGGTGGTGTTCAGCGACGGGTGGTTGAGGTCGATGCCGGTGTCGACGATGCCCACGGTCACCCCGCGACCGTCGAACTTCGGGTTGTCGTTGACGAAGTCCGCGGCGTTGGTGTCGCCCGTCGGCAGGTACGGGTTGATGCGCGGGGTGTTCTTGCCCGGCGCAGGCTGCGGCGACGGGTCCTGGATGCCCTCCGGACGCGGGTTGTCCAGCTTGATCGTGCGGTCGACGTTGAGCGCGTCGACGCCGGACAGCTTCGCCATCTTGTCGACCTTGGCGATCGGCACCTCGGCCCGGACGTAGCCCAGGTCGTCGGCGCGGTACTTGATCTTCGCGCCCTCCGCCTCGAGCTTGTCGACGGTGCCCGCGTCGGCCATCACCTGGATCTCGACGGTGCTCTTGCCGTCGCGCGCGGCCTGGACGAGCAGGTCCCGGTCCTGCTTTCCGAGCTCCGTGCCGATGGTCGGCGCCTTCGGCGGTGCCGCCGCCGGGGCGGCACCCGCGCTCGCCGGCAGCGCGGCCAGCGAGATGCCGACCACCGCCGCGGTGAACGCCGCGCCGAGGCCGGTCCTTCTGCTTCGCCGGCGCGAGTCACGTTGGGTCATCCCACGTCCTTCTTCGTAGAGCGGAGCGAGCGTGCACAAGTCCAGAGGTGCTCACGGAGTGTTGTTGAGGCAAGCCAAAGAAACTAGCGTCCGAACGGGCTAATCCTGCCCTCTGGCGTGCAACAACAGGACATTCCGTGTTGTATGTCGCTCCGCGTAGCCCGTTCGCTACCCACAATCGGGGTAGAGCGTTGGTGCGCGCAGGTGGTCGAACGGCGGTCCGTAGACTTACCCCAGTGAGTTTGACCCTCGGGATCGTCGGATTGCCCAACGTCGGCAAGTCCACCCTCTTCAACGCCCTGACCAGTAACAACGTGCTCGCGGCAAACTACCCGTTCGCCACGATCGAACCCAATGTCGGGGTCGTCGCGCTGCCCGAGCCGCGGCTCGGCGTGCTGTCCACGATGTTCGAGAGCGCCCGCGTGGTCCCCGCCACGGTGTCCTTCGTGGACATCGCGGGGCTGGTCCGCGGCGCCTCGGAGGGGCAGGGGCGAGGCAACAAGTTCCTCGCCAACATCCGCGAGGCGGACGCGATCTGCCAGGTGATCCGCGTGTTCGACGATCCCAACGTGGTGCATGTGGACGGACGGGTCGACCCGTCCGGCGACATCGAGACGATCAACACCGAGCTGATCCTCGCCGACCTGCAGACGCTGGAGAAGGCGTTGCCGCGGCTGGAGAAGGATGCGCGCACCCGCAAGGAGGCGCGCCCGGCGCTGGAGGCGGCCAAGCAGGCCGCGGCGGTGCTCGACGCGGGACGGACGCTCTTCGCCGCACAGTCCGAAGTGGATGGTGGGCTGCTGCGCGAGCTCAGCCTGCTGACGACCAAGCCGTTCCTGTACGTCTTCAACTGCGACGAGGCCGTCCTGTCCGACGCCGGCCGCCGCGCCGCGCTGGCCGAGCTCGTCGCACCGGCCGACGCGGTGTTCCTCGACGCCAAGGTCGAGGAGGAGCTGCTGGAGCTGGACGACGAGGAGTCGGTCCGCGAGCTGCTGGAGTCGATCGGCCAGGAGGAGCCCGGCCTGCACTCGCTGGCCAGGGCCGGCTTCCACACGCTGGGCCTGCAGACCTACCTGACCGCGGGCCCCAAGGAGTCCCGCGCCTGGACGATCTACAAAGGATGGACCGCCCCGCAGGCCGCTGGCGTCATCCACACCGACTTCGAGCGCGGCTTCATCAAGGCCGAGGTGGTCTCCTACACCGACCTGGTCGACGCGGGCTCGATGGCCGCGGCGAAGGCGGCGGGCAAGGTCCGCATCGAGGGCAAGGACTACCTGATGGCCGACGGCGACGTGGTCGACTTCCGCTTCAACGTCTGAGTCGGGCCGTCCGCGCAGGTCAGCCGCCGTCTCGGCACTCGTGTGACATGCGGGCCATGGCCGGTTCAACAAAGTGACATGGTCCGGACCGTCATCGCAAGGAACCTTCGGATGACAGACATGCGCCCAAAGTCAACAGTCCGCACGCACCCAGGTCGCGATGTCAGTCATCTGGTACTTGTGTGACATGCAAGCCACGAGAGGCCCCCGGCTCAGGCCGGCAGGACTGCATCTCACTGAGGTCGATGATGTCAGTCAAGCAGCCAGTAACTAACAACGTGCGCTACAGTGCAACGCATGGACCTCGCGTCGTTTACCGACGACTCGCCCGGATCGCTCGTTCCGGTCAGCGGCACCGACTTACGACGAGGAGAGTGGGAACACTTCGCGTTTGTTCCATACCCGCTGCCGGCTGAGTCGCCCAACTTGACCGGAGCGACTTATCGCGCCGTCGCCGACGCCCGGGCAGCCCTGGCCGCATTGGACAGCACCGCGCGGCGCTTGCCAAACCCTCGCCTTTTCCGCCGGCCGTCACTGCAGGCCGAGGCACAGAGCACCTCTGCTCTGGAAGGAACTTACGCCCCCTTGGCCGAAGTTCTGATAGCCGACCGGGAAAAACCTCCGAATATCGAGATGCGAGAGATTCTGAACTATGTCTCGATGGCCGACAGTGCATTTCGGTGGATTGAAGAAGGGCGACCGCTCACGGTAAGCATGCTGAGCGAACTGCAGGCAACCCTGGTTCGCGGAACGCACAGCGAGAACTCGTCGTCCGGCACCGTGCGGGACCATCTGGTTGTCGTCGGACAAAGAGCGGGCGCAAGTCCACCCGAATTTCCTGTTCAGTCCGCACGGTTTGTCCCTCCGCCAGCCGGAAACGATCTTCGTGCCAACCTCCAGGATCTCCTCGACTGGATGGGCCGCAAGGAGACCGGCCAGGAGATCGACCCGGTCGTCGCCGCCGCACTCGCACACTATCAGTTCGAAACGCTTCATCCATTCAACGACGGAAACGGTCGAATTGGTCGCCTCCTGATTGTCATGCACCTTCAACAGAAAGGAGTGCTACTGGAGCCGACCTTGACGGTTTCACCTTGGTTCGAATCGCGGCGAAGTGACTACTACGACCGACTCCTCTCGGTTAGCACGAGGGGCGACTGGGACGCCTACGTTCGCTTCTTCGCGAGAGGCCTGGAAGCATCCGCTCAGACAACCCATGATCGCATGATCGCCCTGGTAGATGTCCAGTCTTCGATGAAAGACACGGTGCGTGAATCCGCGCTCAGAGCCGACACCGCTCATGCCCTGGTCGACTTTGCTGTTGCCAATGTCTCTTTTACTGTTCGGCAGGTTGAGCGAGATCTGGGCGTGTCGTACGGTCGGGCCAACGGACTGGTCAACCAGTTGGTGCAACTTGGCATAATCGAGCATCTCGGGGCGAGCGGCGGTGGGTCGAGGCGCTTCTTCGCACCCGCCGTGTACCGAGTTCTGGTAGGGGACTAGACCGGGCTGGGCCGTCGGGCATCGGGTGGGAGACGTCGTGGTTGGTCTGGTGTCGTTCCTCTCGGCGATGGTGCCGGCGGTCGTCCTGCTGGTGCTCGGGATCCCGTTCCCGATCGTGGTGGTGGCGCTGGTCGCCGGCGGTGTCACCGGGCTGCTCATCGCGGGCTCCACCCGCGCCGGCGAGCGGCGGGACACCGACCGGATCCAGATCGCGGCCGTGACCCTGGCCGACTGGGCGCATCGCAACGACGGCCGGTCGGAGACCGACCCGGACGCGCTGCGGGACGGCGCGTGGGAGCTGCCGGCCACATCGTGGTTCTACGGCACGGTGCTGGCCGTCGGGCGCCGGGAGGGCTTCGAGGTGGGCGTCACGTGTTTCCTCGAGGCCACCAGCGAGGGCGCGCCCACCCGGCACACCGGACACCTCGTGCACCTGCCGGAGCCGGTGCCGGAGCTGCGGCTGAGCCGAGCCCAGCTGCGCCGGATCCGCCGTGGAAGGACCGGCGAACCGATCCCCGACCTGGTCCGCGAGCGGCTGGCCGCGGTGCCGCCGGACACGGAGTCGCTGGACGTCGCCGACCAGGTCCTGTTCCTCGTCCGGCCCCGCTGGCCCGAGTTCGCCCCACCCGACGAGCACGTCGACGCGGCGGTGGCCGTCGCGGCCGCGCTCGGGCATGAACGCGGCCGCGACGCCAGCACCACGCGACGGTGACGACTGCCCCGGTCGGCGTCCTTCCTCAGTGGACGGCGCGGACGGGCTCCGTCGGGGTCGGGGCCATGCCGGCGGCGACGAGCGCGGCGGCCCGGATCGCGTCGTGCAGCTGCCAGATCGACTGCGGTGGCAGGTAGAAGCCCTCGCCGGGGGGCGGAAGCACCGCGACACGTCCGTCGGAGACGGTGACCACCAGGCTGCGCTGCCGGTCCAGGCCATCGACCACCGGAACATCCCAGATCATTTGCGGCTCCATTGTGCCACCTCCGAAGTGCGCTGTGACGCTCTGAGGGTCGCCGGGAGGCCGGTCAGTGTTACGGGTCGCCGGCACGCGTCACTCTGCGTCCGGCGGTCACTCAGCGCAGGAGGGAGCGTGCGGTGGGCGCCAGGTGGAGCTGCTCGGGCCCGCGCGCGAGGTGCTTGGTGAGCAGCGGCAGCAGGTCGTGCGTCCACCGGGTCGACCGGCCGAGCGTGCGGATGTGCTCGTGGTGCGCGTCCTGGTCGGCGAACGCGGCGACCCACGCGAACACGTTCTCGCCGGTGCGGATCGGCAGCGCGGGGAAGTTGTTCTCGGCCGGGTCGGTGCGCAGGCACGCGAGCGGCGGGGCGCCGGTGTCGGCGAGCAGCGGCGCCACCTCGCGGACGAAGAGGCCGGCGAACTCGTCCCCCGCGTGCGGGGACAGGTGGTAGAGCGTGACGGTCACGAGCGAGGACGGCTCGGCGTCCGACCGGGTCGCGGGCAGGTCGAAGCCGGTCTCCGGAGTGGCCGGGCGCAGCAGCAGGACGTCGTCCGAGTCGATCATCGTGGCGTTGGCCGTGTTCCGGTGCTCCTGCCAGACCGGTCCGCCGTAGAAGGCGCCGAGGGCCTCGGCCCGGGTCGCCATGTCGGGGAATCCCCTGAACCACACGAACCGGTCGCCGTCGTCCAGGTCCCGGAACTGCCCGTACACCCGCATGCCGACGGCTTCCTGCGGCTCGACGAGCTCGCGGTCGAAGAGGTCGATCAGCACGTCCCGCCGGCCCGGACGCAGCGTGTACTGCCGGAGCTCGAGAACCTCGGTCATCGCGGCGCCGCTCCTCTTCTGCGGTGGGAGACTCGGGTGAGCGACACCCTATTCGGGGAGACCGACAAGAACGCGTGCGGAGGGTCAGCCCGTCGGGATGGCCACGCAGGGCGCGCGGCCGCAGACGTCGACCACCTCGCCGGTCTCCAGGAAGTGCGCGGCCTGCGCGCGGGCGGCCGGCGTGTTGCCGGTGTCGCCGTGCGGGTCGTGGCCCTGGGTCGGCGGCAGGTTGCCCTGCGGCGGGGTCGGCGTGCCGCTGTCCCAGACCACCAGCGCCGAGCCGCGGAACGGGAAGCGCGGCACCGCGCGCAGGTCCCACTGCGGCTCGACGGCCGGGTCACGGCCCGGCGCGAGGGTCGGCCGCATGACGTGAATCCCCAGCGTGCGGGCCTCGACCTCGGTCGCGATGTTGGCCACCTGGTGGTCGCCGAACGCTTGGTGCAGCAGCACGCGCTTCACCGGTGTGCCGGGCAGCGGGTCGCGGGTGATGTGCCGGACGTAGCCGTTGCCCTCGCCGCGGTCCCACAGCATCTGCATCAGCGCGAAGCCGAGCTGCTGGTCGAGCCGGTCCGGGTAGGACGCGTCCATGATCGGCGCCAGCAGCTGGAACGGCGCGGCCCGGTTGAGCAGCGTCGAGAAGTTGGTCGCCGGCACGATCAGCACCGACCGGGTGAAGTCCTGCGCCAGCGCGGTGAGCGCGGTGCCCTGGATCCCGCCGAGACTCGCGCCCGCGTAGCCCAGTCCCGCGCCCGCGTCGAGCAGGCCGGCGAACTCGGGCAGCGCCGCGAACCCGTCCGGATGGATCATGGCGCGGCCCAGGAACATCATGTTCAGGTACGCCTGCTGCATCCGGTCCGGCAGCGACGGGAAGCCGGACAGCTCGCCGAGCACGCTCACGACGTACGGCACGTCCTCGGTCGACATGCCGAGCCAGCTCGCCCCGCACGGCAGCGAGTTGCTCTCGTTCGCCACCGCGCCGAGCCCGTCGACCGCCGTGTGGTTGCCGAAGAGGCCGTGCCCCCACAGCAGCGGCCTCGCCGGGCCGCCGGTCGCCGTACTGCGCGGGATGTCGCACTGGAACGTGGCCTGGTAGGTCCCGGTCGGCTCGGGCAGGCCGTCCGGCCCGTAGGTCATCCGCGAGCCGGGTCCGCCGTCCGGGCGGTCGAGGTACTTCGGCACCTCGATCGTGCCGACGATCTTGCGCGTGAACGCGGGGTCCTGCTCCGGCGTCGGGTTCGTCACGCTGCCGATCGTGATCTTCGGCGGCGCGTCGCCGAGCGCGCCGAACGCCTCGTCCCGCACGTGCAGCGCGCGACCGGTGATGTTCTCCGTGCTGGCGACGGTGAAGTCCCAGGCGAGGTTCAGGTCGTCGAGCCGGACGCCGGAGAGCCACAGCTGGACGAGCGCGGGCCGCAGCGTCAGCCACCGGTGGAACAGGGCGGGGTCGCGCGGCGGCAGCCAGCGGAGCATCGACCGGAACGCCGGCGACGCGGCGACCTTCTGGCCGTCCGAGTCCCGCAGATCGCGCAGACCCACGATGTACCGGTGGCCCTCGACGAGGTTGCGAGCCGGCCGGATGATCAGCGCCTGCCGGTCGGGGTCGGTGGCTCGTGAGTCCAGCTCGACCCAGTACGGGTGCCGCTTGCCGGTGTTCGCGTCGATCAGCACGACCGGCGCGTCGCGGCGCAGCGAGCGGCCGATGTCGGTGATCGGCGCGGCGCCGGTCCGGCCGAGATCGATGCCGGGCACCGACGCGAGCAGCATCGAGCCGGGCGAGAAGCCGTCGTTGCGGTTCCACTCGGCCGGGTCGATCGGGACGCCGGCGACGTTGCGCGGCATCATCTCCGGCGTGAGGTTCACCCGGCGGCCGGTCGGCATCGACCGGTCGGGCACGGTGAAGTAGTCGTTGGGGAAGGGCAGCAGGCACTCGGCCGTGCCGATCGGGTCGCACCCGGCCCGCGGTGGCGCGGCGGCGTGCGCGGACGGCACCGCGACGAGCGCGCAGAGCAACACGACGACCAGCGCGGGCACCATCGATCGCTTCATGGCTCTCCCCAGATCAGCGCAAAACGGGCTACCGCCGAACGTGGCACGCGTCACGTTCACCCGCTAGATCCGAACGGGCCAATCGGTGCCGCGCCACCCGCACGCGCGTCCGGGACCTCGGGGCCGAACGGAGCAACCCGTTGGGCCGGAAGGAACGTCGCGCTGTGCGGGTGCCGTGCGGATGTTTGGATTCGAGGAGTACACCCGGCTCTACCCCGAGTCGTGGTCCACGCCGCTGGTCCGCTGGCTGATGTCGACCGTGCCGACGTCGATGATCTTCGACGACCACGATGTGCGGGACGACTGGAACACCTCGCAGACCTGGCGGGACGAGATCTCCAGGACGGACTGGTGGCAGGACCGCGAGCGGGGCGCGCTCGCCACGTACTGGATCTACCAGCACATCGGCGACCTCGCGCCCGAGGACCTCGATGCGGACGAGGTCTACGACAAGGTGCTCGCCGCCGGCCGCGAGGGCGACGCCGCCGACGTGAGCGAGCTTGCGAGCGACCATTGACACAGGGCGACCGCGAGCGGCGTCACCGAGCCGGCGAGGGGATGTCGGCCGCGTCCTGTCCGGCGACGTGCACCACGTCTACACCGCCCGGGCCACGTTCCCGGAACCGGTCAACGCCGCGGTGTTCCAGCTGACCTGCTCGCCGGTGCACAACAAGGTCCAGAGGTCCATGCGCCCGCTGTTCGTCATGGCGTGGTGGCGCCCGCTCGCGGCGGTGCTGCGCCGGCTGATGTTCCGCTCGCCGCACATCGACCCGCTGCCGGTGGAGTGGCGCACGGTGTCCGGCCCGTACTTCGGCAACGCGATCGCGACGCTGCGGACGAACGGCCGCAAGGCCGAGATGGTCGTGGAGCGCGCCGAGCCCGGGCCGCGGCTGGTCCCGCTGACCACCGTGGCCCTGACCGACCGCCGACCCTCGGGCCGCCGGGGCGGTGACCGCGGGCCAGAATGATCACATGACCCAGCCCTTCGGCTACCAGGCGCCGCCTCCCGCCGGCCGGCTCGTGGTCGACAGCGCCTACGGAGCGGGCGCGTTCATGCTGGCCCGCACCGGGCCGAAGATCGAGGTCGACGGCCGGCCGATCCGCGCGAAGTGGGGCCAGTGGCCGCTCGACCTGCCGGCCGGCAGCTACCACGTGCGGGTCAGCACGCGCTACCTCGGCGAGTTCGGCCCGGCCGAGCACGCGGTCACGGTCCACCCGGGGCAGCACGTCGTCCTGTACTACCGCGCGCCCGCGGCCATGGGCATGCGCGGCTCGATCGGGTTCACCCCGCAGAAGACCCGCGGCCTGGGCCTGGTGACGGTCCTCTCCGTGCTCGCCCTCGTGCTGGCGTTGGTGGTCGCGGCGCTGCTCCTGTCCTGAGCGTTCGCTGGGCCGTTCGGCCTACGTCGGTGGTCGCTGTTCGGACATGGCCGATCACGTTACGTTGCAGGGCATGGAGCGACGCGGCTTTCTTCGGGTGTCGGTGGTCGGGGCGGCAGCGGCGGCGTTCGGTGGCGCCTCGTGGTTGGAGGCGTTCTCGGCGACGGCCGATCCGGGTGACGGACCCTACGGTCCCCTCCTTCCCGCCGACGGGAACGGACTGGCGCTCCCCCAAGGTTTCACCGGCCGGGTCGTGGCGCGCACCGGCGAGCGGGTCGGGGACGCGGCCTACCGGTGGCACCTCGCCCCGGACGGCGGCGCCTGCTTCGCCGACGGCGCCGGGTGGGTATACGTGTCCAACAGCGAGGTGCCGCTGCTGGGCGGCGCCGGCGCGATCCGGTTCGGACCCGACGGGTCCGTTGTGGACGCGTACCGGATCCTCGACGGCACGGACGTGAACTGCGCCGGAGGGGCGACGCCGTGGCAGACCTGGCTCTCCTGCGAGGAGGTCGACCGCGGCGAGGTGTACGAGACCGACCCGTTCGGCGTCGCGGCGCCGGTCGTGCGGCCCGCGATGGGCGTGTTCAAGCACGAGGCGTGCGCGGTCGACGCCGACCGGCAGGTGGTCTACCTGACCGAGGACGTGCCGGACGGCGGCCTCTACCGGTTCACCCCGGCGACGTGGCCGGACCTGTCCGCCGGCCGGCTGGAGATCATGGTCGGCCCACCGGAGCTGACCGAGGGCCCGGTGACCTGGGCGGAGGTGCCCGACCCGGCCGCGGGCGACGAGGCCACCCGCTACCAGGTCGACGGCGCGAAGCCGTTCGACGGCGGCGAGGGCTGCTACTACGCGGGCGGCACGTGCTGGTTCACCACCAAGGGCGACAACCGCGTGTGGCACCACGACGCGGCGGCGGGCACGCTGGGCCTGACCTACGCGGCCGACGCCCCACTGTCCGGAGTGGACAACGTGACCGGCGCGGCGAGCGGCGACCTGTTCGTGGCCGAGGACGGCGGGAACCTGGAAATCTGCCTGATCACCCCCGATGGCGTGGTGGCCCCGTTCGTCCGGGTCGACGGCCACGACGACTCGGAGATCACCGGCCCGGCCTTCAGCCCGGACGGCGCGCGCCTGTACTTCTCCTCCCAGCGCGGCACGTCCGGGCTGCCCACCAGCGGCATGACCTTCGAGGTCACCGGCCCCTTCCGGAGCTGACGCCGGCTGATGCCTACGCGGGCGGCGGCGCGATCGCGTCGATGACGCCGTCGATCTCCTCGGCCAGGGACACGTCGGAGGCGGTGATGCCTCCCTCGGAGTGGGTCGTGCAGCGGAACGTCAACGTCCGCCAGCGGATGTCGATGTCCGGGTGGTGGTTGTTGTTCTCGGCGATCTCCGCCACCCGGTTCACCACCTGGATGGCCTGCGGGAAGCTCGTCAGCTCGACCGAGCGCGCAAGCGCACCCTCGTCCAGCCGCCAGTCGGTGAGGCGGCCGAGCGCCTTTCCCTTGTCTTCGTCTCTGAGCAACTCGGGCATACCACCATGGTGGCCCCTCCCCGCCCGAGCCGCACCGGTAGGCTCGTCGTTCTCACGGGAGTCCGGTGCCGCCGGGCTGAGAGGAGGGCGCGGAGCCCTCGACCGTCGAACCTGATCCGGGTCATGCCGGCGCAGGGAGGAGGATCGACATGCACAAGCTCCCCGCAGTTCTGCTGGCGGCCGCTCTGGCGGCGTCGCTCACCGGGTGCTCGCTCACCAACGACGACGACGACGGCGGCGACGCGAGGAAGGTCGTGCTGGTCACGCACGACTCGTTCGCCGCCCGCAAGGAGCTGCTCGACGAGTTCAAGCGCGAGACAGGCATCACGATCGACGTCCGCAAGGTCGGCGACGCGGGTGCGCTGACCAACCAGCTGGTGCTCACCAAGGACAGCCCGATCGGCGACCTCGCCTACGGGATCGACACGACGTTCGCCTCGCGCGCGCTCGACGAGGACGTGTTCGCCGAGTACCGCAGCCCCGAGGCCGGCGAAGGCCCGCAGCGTTACGCCATCGACGACACCGGCCGGCTGACCGCGGTCGACGTCGGCGACGTGTGCGTCAACATCGACCCGGCCGCGCTCGCCATCAGGGGCCTGCCGGAGCCGACGACCTACGCCGACCTCACCAAGCAGGAGTACCGGGACATGCTGGTGGTCGAGGACCCGGCCACGTCCTCCCCCGGCCTCGCCTTCCTGCTGGGCACGATCGCCGCGCTCGGCGAGGACGGCTGGCGGGAGTACTGGATGGCGCTGAAGGGCAACGGGATGCAGGTGGTCAGCGGCTGGGAGGAGGCCTACACCCAGCAGTTCTCCGGCTCGTCCGGCAAGGGCCCGCGGCCGATCGTGGTGTCCTACGCGTCGTCCCCGTCCGCCGAGATCGGCGACGACGGCAAGCCCCGAACCAAGGCCATGCTCGACACCTGCTTCCGCCAGGTCGAGTACGCCGGCGTGCTCAGCGGCGCCGCGCACGCCGACGACGCGAGGAAGGTGCTGGACTTCCTGCTGTCGGAGAAGTTCCAGGCCGAGGTGCCGGACCAGATGTACGTCTACCCGGCGCGGGAGGGCGTGCAGCTGCCCGAGGCCTGGCAGCAGGCGGCGCCGCTGCCGGAGAAGTCCGCCTCGCTGCCGCCGGCCGAGGTGGCCAAGAACCGGGAGCGGTGGATCGACGAGTGGCGCGGTCTCGTCCAGGGCTAGGGCGTGTCTGACGGATCTCGGTCGATGCGATTCGTGAACCAGGTGGCTCCTGGCAAGGCGGAGGAAGGGCCTCGTACTGGACGTACTTGGCCCTTCCGACAACGCCGTGACACAGACAGGGACCGCGCTTGGCGCGAATCGCGCGGCCATGGACCCGTCAGACACGCCCTCGCGCCTGCGCTGGTTGCGCTGGTACCGCTGGGGTTCCTCGCGGTCTTCTTCGTGTGGCCGGTGGTCGCGATCCTGCGCCTGGGCCTCGCCGAGGGCGGCGTGGTCGACGTGCTCGCGCGGGCGGAAACCTGGCAGCTGGTCGGGTTCACGGTCGGGCAGGCGGCGGCGTCGACCGCGCTGGCGCTGGTCGCCGGGCTGCCGGTGGCGTTCCTGCTGGCGCGGACGTCGTTTCGGGGCCTGGGTCTCGTACGCGTGGTGATCCTGGTGCCGTTCGTGCTGCCGACGGTGGTGGTCGGGCTCGCGTTCCGCACGCTGCTGCCCGACGGCGGGGTGTTCACGATCGTGCTGGCCAACGCGTTCTTCAACGTGGCGGTGGTGGCGCGCACGGTCGCCGGGCTGTGGTCGCACCTCGACCGGCGCGCGACCGATGCGGCGCGGTCGCTGGGCGCGTCCCCCGCGCGGGCGTTCACCTCGGTGACGCTGCCCGCGCTGGCGCCGGCGGTCGGCTCGGCCGCGGCGGTCGTGTTCCTGTTCTGTGCCACGAGCTTCGGGGTGGTGCTGATCCTCGGCGGGGCGCGGTTCCGGACCCTGGAGACCGAGATCTACCTGCGCACGGTCGAGCTGCTGGACCTGTCCGGCGCGGCCGCGCTGTCGTTGCTGCAGGTCGTCGCGGTGGTCGCGGCGCTGACCGTCGGGGCGCTGGCCCGGCGCCGCCGCGAGACGGCGCTGCGGCTGCGCGGTCGTGCGTCGGTGGCCCGCCGGCCGAGCGGCGGTCTCGAGTGGACGGTCACCGCGGTCGCGGCCGCGGTGGTCGCCTTGCTCCTGCTGCCGGTGACGGTGCTGGTCGGGCGGTCCTTCGCCGGCGGGCTCGCCGGCTACCGGGCGTTGACCGGCACGGGGTACGCCGGCTCGCTGCAGGTGTCCGGTGTGGAGGCGGCGCTGAACTCGGTGCGCGCGGCGACGGACGCGACGGTGCTGGCGGTGACGCTCGGGACGCTGGCGAGCGTGGTGCTGGTGTCGCTGTCGCGCGGCCGGGTGCGGCGCGGCGTCGTCGAGACGATGGACACCGCGCTGATGCTGCCGCTCGGGGTGTCCGCGGTGACGGTGGGCTTCGGCTACCTGGTGACGTTGGACCTGTTGCCTGGCGACCTCCGGACGTCCGCGGCGCTGGTGCCGCTGGCGCAGGCGCTGGTGGTGACGCCGCTGGTGATCCGGATGCTGCTGCCGGTGCTGCGCTCGATCGACGTCCGGCTGCGCCAGGCGGCGGCCTCGCTGGGCGCGTCGCCGGGGCGGGTGTGGCGCGAGGTCGACGTGCCGCTGGCCGGCCGGTCGCTGCTGACCGCGTTCGCGTTCGGCTACGTGGTGGCGCTGGGCGAGTTCGGCGCGACGAGCTTCCTCGCGCGCCCGGACACCGCGACGCTGCCGGTGGCGATCGCGCGGCTGCTGTCGCGGCCGGGTGAGCTGAACAACCAGATGGCCTACGCCGCCTGCACGTTGCTCATCGTGGTGACCGTCGCGGCGGTCGCGCTGGTGGAGTCGGTGCCGGGCCGGTCCGGGGTTGGGGAGTTCTGATGGCTGGGTCGACCACGCGACTGTCGGTGCACGGCCTGACGGTCCGCTACGGCGAGCTGACCGCGGTGTCCAAGGTGGACCTGTCGGTCGCGGACGGCGAGGTGCTCGCCCTGCTGGGCCCGTCCGGCTGCGGGAAGTCGACCCTGCTGCGGGCGGTGGCCGGGCTCGAGCCGGCGGCCGGGCGGGTGTGCTGGGACGGCGGGGACCTGGCCGGGGTGCCGGTGCACAAGCGCGAGTTCGGCCTGGTCTTCCAGGACGGCCAGCTGTTCCCGCACCGCGATGTCGCCGGGAACGTGGCGTTCGGCCTGCGGATGCGCCACCTCGGCCGGTCCCCGGAGCGGGTGGCCGAGCTGCTGGAGCTGGTCGGGCTGGCCGGCTACGAGACCCGCAAGGTGACCGAGCTCTCCGGCGGCGAGCAGCAACGCGTGGCGCTGGCGCGAGCGTTGGCCCCGCGCCCTCGGCTCCTGCTGCTGGACGAGCCGCTGTCCGCGCTGGACCGGGCGCTGCGCGAGCAGTTGGCGATGGACCTCGCGCGGGTGTTGCGCCTGGCCGGCAGCACCGCGCTGGTGGTGACCCACGACCACGACGAGGCGTTCACCCTGGCCGACCGGGTGGCGGTGATGCGGGCGGGGCGGATCTACCAGGTGGGCCCGCCGACGGAGGTCTGGCGCCGGCCGGTGGACGACGAGACGGCCCGGTTCCTGGGCTGCGGGCTGATCATCCCCGCGACCGTCCACGAGGGACGGGCGAGCTGCGAGCTGGGCGAGGTGGCCCTGCCGTGGGCCCCGGACGGTGCGGCGCGGCTGGGCCTGCGGCCCACCGCGTTGCGGCCCGCCACCTCGGGCATCGAGGGCAAGGTGCTGCAACGGGTCCACCGCCGCGACCACGTCCGCCTGCAGGTCCGGCTCGAGAGCGGCCTGGTGGTCGACGCCGTGGCCGGTGTGCTCGACACCCCGGACGACGAGGTCACGCTCGCGCTGGACCGGGACGGCATCGCCCTGGTCGGCCGGCCCTGATCAGCCGTCCCGGGTGACCAGCCGGGCGAGGGCCAACGAGTAGCCGATCACGACGTAGCAGGCGGCGCGGAGCAGACCGTCGGTGATGGCGTCGGTGGGCATGGGGTCGCGGGCCACGTCGGCGAGGGCCTCCCAGCCGTTGGTGATCAGGACCGGGTGCAGCCAGTCCAGCGAGGAGATCGCGCCGAGCACGGTGAACACGATGATGCCGCCGAGCGTCGTGGCCAGCACCACCAGCGGGTGGTCGGTGCACGCCGAGATCGCGAGCGCGACCGCGGCGACCGCCCACATCTGGATGGTGACGAGCAGCGCCAGCAGCGCGACCCGGCCGAGCGCCTGCCCGAACGGCAGCGTCGTGCCGGACATCGTCAGCATGCCGTCGCCGCCGAGGATCGTCATCCCCGCGACCACCCCGACCACCGCCAGCACGGTGACCGCCAGCAGGCAGAGCACCGCGACACCGAAGGCCTTCACCGCGAGCAGCCGGGCCCGGCCGACCGGCGCCAGCAGCAGGTTGCGCAGGCCGCCCGTGGCCGCCTCGCCCGCGAGGGTGTCGGCCGACCACATCGTGCCGAGCATCGGCAGCAGCATGACCACCGACAGCAGCAGCGTGAACACCGGCAGGATCATCCCGTTGTCGGCGACGATCGAGGCCACGCCCTGGAACTCCTGGCCCGGTCCGGCCGGCGCGGCGGTGGAGGCCACCGAGATACCGATGCCGGCGACCACCGGCACCAGGGCGACCAGCCCCAGCGCGATCAACGTGCGCGGGCGGCGCAGCATGAACCGCAGCTCGGCCCGCAGCAGCCGCGAGATCGGCGCCGTCGTCCTGGTCACGGCCCGGGCCACGGGCACGGCGACGGCGGTCATCGGGACTCCTCGGCCAGGAGCTCGCGGTGGTCCACGTCGGACAGGCGGGCCTCGGTGGACTCGGCCTCCGTCAGCCGGGCGAACAGGTCCTCCAGGCCGGTGCGCTGGCGGCGGACCTCGTGGACCGCCACGTCGGCCCGGACGAGGGTCGCGACGACCTCCGGGGCCGTGGTCGCGGTGAGGTCCACGTGCACGCCGTCGGGGGTGGCCCTGGCGGGCACCCGGTTGTCGCGCAAGGCGTTCACCGCGACGGTGACGTCCGGGGTGGCGACCAGCAGGCCGGCGTCGCCGGCCTCCAGCAGCTCGGTGAGCTCGCCCTGCGCCACGACCGATCCCTGGTGCAGCACGGCGACGTGCGTGCAGGTGGCCTCCACCTCGGTCAGGAGGTGCGAGGACACCAGCACCGTGGTGCCGGACGCGTGGAGGTCGGCGATGACCGCGCGGACCTCCCGGGTGCCGGCCGGGTCGAGCCCGTTGGTCGGCTCGTCGAGCACCACGAGCTTGCGCGGCAGCAGGAGCGCGGCGGCCAGGCCCAGGCGCTGCTTCATGCCCAGCGAGTAGCCGCGGTAGCGGCGACCGGCCGCGGCGGCGAGCCCGACCCGCTCCAGCGCGGCGGCGACCGCGCGGGCGATGTCGCGGGTGGCCAGGTGCGGCTCGGCGGCCGCGCAGCGCATGAGGTTCTCCCGACCGGACAGGAACGGGTGGAAGCCCGGACTCTCGACCAGCGCGCCCACCTCGGGCAGCGCATAGCCGAGGCCGCCGGGGAGCTGGTGGCCGAGCAGCTCGACCGCACCGGCGGTGGGCGTGACCAGGCCGAGCAGCATCCGGATCGTGGTGGTCTTGCCGGAGCCGTTGGGCCCCAACATGCCCAGCACCGACCCGACCGGCACGTCGAGGTCGACGTGGTCGACCGCGACCGTCCGGCCGTACACCTTGCGCAGGTTGCGCGTGCGGGCGGCCAGCCGGGCGGGAGCCCCCGCGGCGGTCGCCGCGGGGGCCTCCGGATCCCCGATCACCATGCCGGTCACGGTAGTCACTTGCCGAGTGCCTCGGTGAGCACCTGCTGCGGCACGGCGCCGATCGCCACCCGGCCGTCCTCGGTGATCAGTGCGGTACCGACCTTGGCGCTGATGACCCAGCCGGTGCCGAAGTCGCCGTGCACCTGCTTGGCGAACCGGCTCAGCAGCGCGGTCGCGTCGCCGTTGCCGCTGCCGCCCGACATGGCCAGCGCACCCTCCGGCAGCTTGCCGGTGAGCACCGTGTCCCAACCCTCGCCCACGGTCTGGCCGTCGAGCTGGGAGAACAGCTCGTCCGGGGACTGGCCCTTGAACTCCTCGTTCGGGTCGTGCTCGGTGACCGTGGCACCCGCGGGCGGGCTGAACCGGAACAGGTTCGCGTCCTGCGGGCCGTCGCTGAACTCGGTGAAGCCGACCTCGAGCGCCGGGTCGGCCTGGCCGTTGGCCAGCACCTCGAGCCGCAGCGGCACCCGGGTCTCGGAGTCGACCGACACGCGGATCTCGCGCAGCAGCGTGCGCTCGGTGGGCTTGGGCGCGAGCACCAGCTGGTAGACCGGCCGGCCGGCGACGCGGGCGGTGCCGTCGACGTCGACCGTGCTGTCCGCCCGCATCGCGTTGACCAGGTCGCGGGCGGCGGTGGCCGGGTCGGCGAACTTGCCCTCGAGCGGGGTCGCCTTGTCCTGGTCCGCGCCGTGCGGCACCTTCTGGACGGTCTTGTCCTGGGAGCTCCAGACCCACACCGTCGAGCCGTCGTCGACGACCGTGGTCTCGCCGCCGCGGCCGGGTATCGAGATCCGGCCCCGACCCTCACCGTCGGCGAAGACCCGGACGGCGTCGCCGCCGCCCATGGACGTCGGCAGGCCCGGGATGGGCAGGCCGAGGTTGTTCCGCAGCTCGACGGAGCCACCGAGCGCCGGCACCTCGGTGCTCAGCACCGACTCGACCAGAGCGTCCGCACTGATCGGCGGCAACGCGGGCGGCGCCTCTCCGGCCCCGGCCGGCGACGCCAGCAGCACCAGGCCGGCCACGCCCGCGGCGGTACCCACCGCCGCGAACGACAGCGCGGTCTTCTTGGAATTCATCACGCACCCCTTTGGTCAGCTCCATGACGTTCCCGTGACAGTCACATTGCCTCACCGCGACTGAGATGACGCTGAGAGTGGTTCCCGCAGCCGTGAGCGAGAGTGCCGGAGCGTTCGCCGTCTGGACGTAGGAGCAGCACAGGCGCGCCAGCGCCGAAGCAGCGCACGGAGGAAGACGGCGAGTAGCGGAGAAGCGAAGCGAACCACTCAACACTGAGAGACTGCTGAGAGCCGGCGCATCGTGTCCCTCGTTAGCGGCATGCTGGGCGCATGAAGCCGCGGGTGCTGGTGGTGGACGACGAGCTCGGTGTGCGTAGGGCGCTGCAGCGCGGGCTGGGGGCCGAGGGCATGGAGGTCGTCGTCGCGGGGGACGGGCCGTCCGCGCTGGACATCGCCCGCACCGGGGCGTTCGACGTGATCCTGCTCGACATCATGTTGCCGGGGCTCTCCGGCTACCGGGTGCTCCAGGCGCTGCGCGCCGAGGGGGTGAGCACCCCGGTGCTGCTGGTGTCGGCCAAGGACGGCGAGATCGACCAGGCCGACGGCCTCGACCTGGGGGCGGACGGCTACCTGGTGAAGCCGTTCTCGTTCGTGGTGCTCGTCGCGCAGGTGCGTGCGGTGCTGCGGCGCGGCGTGGGCGACGGGGCCGAGCGTCGGCTGCGGGTGGGCGAGCTGCTGGTCGACCGGGCGATGCGTGAGGTGCGGTTCGCCGGGGTGGTCGTGCCGCTCTCGCCGCGGGAGTTCGCGGTGCTCGAGGTGCTGGCCAGCCGCGCGGGCGCGGTCGTCACGAAGGACGAGCTCCTGCGCACCGTGTGGGGCGACGAGCTCGCCGCCACGCGCAACGCGGTCGAGGTGTACGTCGGATATCTGCGCCGGAAGTTGGCCGCGGCGGGCGCGGGTGGGATCGTGCGTACCGTGCGTGGACACGGATATGTGGCGTCGAGCACTGAGCTGGACGCGGTGCTGGAACCCGGGCGCGGCCGTTGAGGGGTGCGCTCGGGCGGATCGTCGGGCGACTGTGGCTGCGGCGGACACTGCGGTTCCGGATAACGAGCGTCGCGACCGTGGTGACCCTGGTCGTGCTGCTGCTGCTCGCCGTCCAGACGAGCCGGGGCATCGGGCCGCTGCTGGTCGACTCCGCGGACGAGCAGCTGCAGACCATCCTCGACGAGGCGGTCTCGCACGTGCGCGCCGGCACCGAGCCGGACGACAGCGCGGTCGGCGTGCGGGCACGGGTGCTGGACACCGCCGGCACGCCGGTCGACGGCGGCCCGCCACCACCGCTCGACCCGGGGGACATCCGCACGCTCAAGGCGGGCACGCCGATGCTCGACCAGAGCGAGAACCCGCCGCTGCGCTGGCTGGGCACTGTCGCGTCCGCGCCGGACGGGTCGCAGCGGCTGGTGGTCGTCGGCACCACGCTCACCGGGTACGTCGCCGCCCAGCACAGCGCGCTGAACTGGCTCGTGGTGGCGGCGATCATCGGCTCGGCGGCGGCGGGCGTCGCGACCTGGCTCGCGGTGCGCTCCTCGCTGCGGCCGGTCGAGCGGCTGCGCGGCGCGGCGACCAGGCTCCCCCCCGGCCGCCGGCTGCCGCTGCCGACCGCGCACGACGAGCTGCGCTCGCTGGCCGCCGCGTTGAACGGGCTGCTGGCCAGGCGGGACGACGCGAGCGAGCGGCTGCGCCGGTTCACCGGGGACGCGGCGCACGAGCTGCGCTCGCCGGTGGCGTCGATCCGGGTGCAGGCCGAGGTGGCGGTGGTCAACCCCGATCCCGACTTCGCGCACGAGGTGCTGACGGAGGTCGTGCACGAGTCCGAGCGACTGTCCACCTTGGTCGAGGGCCTGCTGACGCTGGCCCGCTCGGACGCCGGTGAGCTGCCGCCCGCCGAGCCGGTCGACGTCGTGACCGCGGCCAGGGAGGCGGTCGACCGGCAGCGCGACGGCGGCCCGGTGGTCGCGGTGACCACGCCGAGTGGCGCGTGCTGGGTGCAGGCCGCGCCGGCCGAGGTGGACCTGGTGCTGGACAACCTGCTGCGCAACGCCGTCCGGCACGCGCGGGCGCAGGTCACGGTCACCGTGCTGCCGCGCGCGTCGACGGTGTGGCTGCTGGTGGACGACGACGGGCACGGGGTGGCGCAGGAGCACCGGGAGCGGGTGTTCGACCGGTTCTACCGGGTGCAGGACGACCGGGCCCGGACCTCGGGCGGCTCGGGGCTGGGGCTCGCGCTGGTGGCGGAGGTCGTGCGGCGCCGGGGCGGGTCGGTGGCCGTCGGCGAGTCGCCGGAGGGCGGCGCCAGGTTCCAGGTGCGCTGGTGGGCGCTCACGACGTGACCCTGCTGCGCACCACCCTGCTGGTCGACGCCCCGCACCGGGTGGTGTCGGCGACGTTGACCGAGCGCACGCTGTTCGGCGGCACCGGCGTGCTCGCGCCCGGCGACGAGATCGCCGTGTCCCGCGGCCGGTTCCGGGTCGCCGAGACCACTGTGGACGGGCTGCGGCTCGTGCTCGTGGCCGGGCCGCCGGCCACCTTCGAGCTGCGGGTCCGGCTCGCGCCCACCGCCGCCGGGACACTGGTGACGGCCACCGCCGCGGCGCGGGCGGCGTGGCCCGGCATCGCGTTGCGCCGGCCGCTGCTCGGGCTCCTCACCTCCACCGTGGACCGGATCGGGGCCCGGGCGGAGGCGTTGGCGCTGGCGAAGGTCGTGGTCGGCACCGCGATCGTCCGCGGGCGTACGGTGCTCGCCCAGCAGCGCGCCTACCCGGCCGCGGCCGCCGGCCGCTGGGAGCTGCCCGGCGGCCGGGTCGAGCCCGCCGAGTCCGATGTGGACGCCGCGCGCAGGGAGTGCGCCGAGGAGCTCGGCGTCGACGTCCGGGTCGGCGCGGCGATCGGGCCGGACGTCGCGCTGTCCGAGGACATGCTGCTGCGCGTGTACCGCGCCGAGCTCACCGAGCCCGGCGCGGTACCGCACCCGCACGACCACCAGGCGCTGCGCTGGCTCACCGCGGGCCGGTTGGGCACCGTCGAGTGGCTGCCGGCCGACCGGGTCCTGCTCCCGGCCCTGCGCCGGCTCATCCAGCCGGCCGGCCGGCCCGCTCGGTCAACCCACACCTGCCAGCCGTAGCGCGGTCGCCAGCCGGTGCGCGCCGCGGTCGGTGGCGACCATGGCGCCCCGCTTGCGGATCCGGTCCAGCTCCGTGGTGTCCTCGAGCAGCCCACGCATCCGCTCGCGCAAGGGGCGCAGCTCGTCGATCACCGCCTCGGTGACGGCCTTCTTGACCTCGCCGTACGCGCTGAACCCGGCCGCCACGGCGCGCACCGGCTGCCCCGTGCACGCGGCCAGGATCTCGAGCAGGTTGGCGAGCCCCGGCTGCTCGTCCGGCCGGTACTCCAGCCGCCCGAGCCCGTCGGTGACCGCGCGTCGCACCTTGCGTGCCAGCAGGTCCGGGTCGTCCATGACGAACAGCACGCCGGCCGAGTCGCGCGCCGACTTGTCCATCTTGCGCGACGGGTCGGACAGGTCCCGCACCCGCGCGGCGGCCGGCGGCGTCACCGCCTCGGGCACGACGAACGCCTCGCCGTACGCGCCGTTGAACCGCCGGGCGAGCGCGCGCGCCAACTCGACGTGCTGCGCCTGGTCGTCGCCGACCGGCACCTCGTCGGCGCCCTGCAGCAGGATGTCCGCGGCCATGAGCACCGGATAGGTGAACAGCCCCACCCGCACCGGCGTGGCCGCGAGCTCCCTGGCGGCGCTCTTCTCCTTGAACTGCGTCATCCTGGCCGCCTCGCCGAACGAGCACGAACACTCCAGCACCCACGTCAGCGGCCCGAGCTGGGGCAGCAGGTCGGACTGCACGAAGACCTGCTCCGGCTCGATCCCGGCCGCGACCAGCAGCGCGAGCATCTCCCGGGACCGGGCCCGCAGACGTTGCGGGTGGTAGGGCGTGGTCATGCCGTGCAGGTCGCTGACGAAGTACAGGTCGCCGGGGCGACCCTCGCGCGCCCACCGGCGGATGGCGCCGAGGTAGTTGCCGAGAGTGGCGGGCCCGGACGGGGTGATCGCGGACAGGCGGGGCATCGGTCTCTCCTTCGCGGTCTTCCGCCCGCGCGTGGAGGCCCCGGACACAACGAAGGCCGCCCGTGCGGGCGGCCTGTGGTCTCAATGCGTGCGCGTCACAGCCGCCGGTCGGCGGCCCACCAGTTGAGACTCGTGACGTTGCGCATGTGACCAGTCTAGGGCCACGTGCACGGACGGGAATCGGCCGGTCGGGTCGGCCCCCGCACACGAACGGGCGACCCGCGACCAACCGGCCGATGGGACGGCCCGGTCGTGGCCGGCGTGCAACACGATGGCCCCCTGATCCGCCTGATCCAGGCGTTCCTCGTGCTCGCTGCCCTACTCCTACGAGGAGGAGTTCCGGCCGAGCACGGGCTGCGCCGGGGTCGGCAAGTTCCAGGCCGAGGCCACCGCGGCCGTCGCGATCGCACTGGCCGGCCTTCGCGGTCTTCCGCCCGCGCGTGGAGGCCCGGACACAACGAAGGCCGCCCGTGCGGGCGGCCTGTGGTCTCAACGTTCGCGCGTCACAGCCGCCGGTCGTTTGTTGTGCGGTGGGCATGGTGCGGATTGCGGTGATGCTGACCTGCACGGATCAGGCGACAGGCGAGTGCCGACCTGTCAGGTCAGGTCGGCGTGCTCGCTGGATTAGGCGCCAAGCAGTGCCAGTACGGCGTCGCGGACGTGGGTCATGCTGGGCTCGTCGGGCGCCTCGACGTTGAGCCGGAGTAGGGGTTCGGTGTTCGAGGGGCGCAAGTTGAACCAGGCGCCGTCGGGCAGGGTGATGGTGAGGCCGTCGAGCCGGTCAGCGGTGGCACCGCCGGAGGTGAAGTGGGCTTCCACCCGGCTCAGGGTGGCGGGAACGTCCGTGATGGTGCGGTTGATCTCCCCGGACGCGGCGTAGCGCACGTATCGGGCGGACAGCGTGGACAGCGGCTCCTCAGTTTCGCCGAGGGCGGCAAGCACATGCAGTGCGGCCAGCATGCCGGTGTCCGCGCGCCAGAACTCGCGGAAGTAGTAGTGGCCGGAGTGCTCGCCGCCGAATACCGCGTTCTGCTCGGCCATCACGCCCTTGATGAAGGAGTGCCCGACCCGCGCCCGGACCGGCGTGCCACCGTGCTCGGAGACGATCTCTGCCGCCGCCTTGCTGGTGATCACGTTGTAGACGATCGCCGAGCCCGGGTGACGCTCCAGCTCGCGGGTGGCGATCAGCCCGATGATCGCGCTCGGGGACACCGGGTCGCCGTGCTCGTCGACGAAGAAACACCGGTCGGCGTCGCCGTCGAAGGCCAGCCCGATGTCGGCTTGGTGCTCGCGCACGGCGGCGCACAGGTCGACCAGGTTGGCCGGCTCCAGCGGGTTGGTCTCGTGGTTGGGGAACGTGCCATCCAGCTCGAAGTACAGCGGCACGATCTCGAACGATGGGTGGGTGAGCACGGCCGGCGCTGTGTGGCCAGCCATGCCGTTGCCGGCGTCGACCACGATTCTCAGCGGCCGGCCACCGGTCAGGTCGACCAGCGTGTGGAGGTAGTCGGCGTACGGCTGGAGCATGTCCTCGGTCCGCGTGGTGCCGGACGGCCCGTCGTAAGCGGGCAAACCCGACTCCAGCAGATCGCGGATCTCTGCCAGACCGGTGTCCTGGCCAACTGGGGCCGCGCCTGCCCGGCAGAGCTTGATTCCGTTGTAGCCGGCCGGGTTGTGGCTCGCGGTGATCATCGCACCGGGCACGTCGAGCGTGCCGGAAGCGAAGTACAGCAAGTCGGTGGACGCCAGGCCGATCAACGTCACGTCGCTGCCCCGGCTGTTGGCCCCGGCCGCGAACGCGTTGGCCAACTCGGGGGACGACTGGCGCATGTCCTGCCCGATTGTGATCTTGTCCGTGCCGGTGATGTGCGCGAACGCGGCACCGATCTCCCGCGCCAGGTCGGCGTCGAGCTGGTCGGGGACAGTACCGCGAATGTCGTATGCCTTGATCAGGCCGGTCAGGTCCCGCATGAACCGTTCGTCCTCCACGTGTGGGCGCTCAGGTGAGCCGGGTGCACAGCACACCCTTGGAATCGGTGTCATCCAACACCAGAGGCCGCACGGGCAACCCGGCCACGGCGTCCACCACGGCCGATATTCGCTCGGGCGGCACCAGAGCGAATAGGCACCCCCCATGCCCGGAACCGGTGAGTTTGGCCCCGTAGGCGCCTGCCGTCATGCACGCGGCCACGCACCGGTCGATCAGCGGGGTGGAGCACTTCATGTAGTGGCGCAGCAACTCCTGGCCCCGGTTGATCAGGTCCCCCAGTTGGGGAGGTCGATGGGCGGCGCCGCCGTGGCGGCGGTGACCTCTTCGACGATCAGCGGGGCCTGGTCGCGGTAGGCGATGATGCACGGCTCCCGCGGCCAGCCGCTCGCGCTTGTTCACCAGCACGCGCGCCGTCGCCCGCCGTTCCCGGGTGTCGATCAGCACGACCGACGTGCCGAGGGTCGCGGCGAGGTGCTTCGTGGTCGGCGGGGTGGACGCCTCGATACGGCGCAGCCCGCCGTACGCGCAGGCCAGGAAGTCCATCCAGCCCGCGCCGGAGCCGACACTTCGCTCAGCCTGGTAGGCAAGCTCGGTGAGGCGCTGCACGCCGGGCACCGCGCCCTCGGCCGCCGTCAGCAGGGCCGCCGACGCGGCCACCGTGACCGCCGCGCTCGACGACACCCCGGCGCCGACCGGCGCGTCCGTCCGGCTCAGCAGCTCTCCCCCGCCGCCGCGCGTCAGCACGAGGCCCGGCGCACGCCTGGAGGTATTCCAGGGTGTCGCCGCCCAGCTTGCCCAGCTCGCCCACCGCCACCGTGCGCCGCGCATTGAGCGGGGCGCCAGCCACCAGACGTACCTGCCGGCTGCGATGGTCGACGATCGCCGTGACCTCGGTGCGCAGACCGATCGCCGCGACCACGGACGGCCCGCCGATCATCCAGTCCAGGCTTTCCCCGGCCAGGCAGGTCCGGGCCGGCACGGTGGCACTGGCTGCTCTGGTGTCACCCATCGGCGCTCACCCGCCGCGTCTCCGGTAGCGGTTGGGTGCAGGTGCGGCATGCCTCGGACAGCGACCAGTCGGCCTGGGCATGCGCGGCCCGGTAGGCGCTCATCTGCGCGCCGCGTGTGCCGGGTCATCGACGTAAACGCAGCAGCACATCTTCATCCGGCCTCGGAAGTCGACGCTCGCGCTGGTGGCGGTCATCCAGCACGGTTCCTGGCGCTGCGTGGCCAGCAGCGGCAGGCCGGTGACCGTGCCGCCGCGGTTGTTGTAGGTGCCGAGGATGTTCGGCCCGATGACCTCGATGTTTGCCTCGCCCACCCGAGAGACAAGGGCAAGGCCCTGCCGGACACTGCGCTCCTCCCACGACCAGCTCGGTACTCCCGCCCGGCTGGCCATGTGCGCAGCGCCGCAAACGTGGGCGGGGTTTCGGCATGGCGGGGGTAGCGGGTCACCCGCAGATAGCGCACCCCGGATTCCAGCAGCCGCAACAACATCGGCTCCCGAAGGACGTCGCCGTTGCTGTAGATGGCCGGCTTGGCGTGCGGCAACACCTGGCGCACGTGCTCAAGCTCGGCGAACACCCGGGGATTGAGCAGCGGTTCGTTGTAGTTGTGGTTGGCCAACCAACCGGCGTAGCCCAGTGACGCCAGCTCGGCCACGATCTTCGTGAACAGCGACCAGCCCATCAGTTCCTGTTCGCGCCGCACAGGCCGCTCCCCATTGGGACACCAGCCGCAAGTGCGGTTACACCGGCGACTGGTCTCCAGCTCGATATAGCGTGGCAACGCCACGGCCCGGTCAACGTCGACCATCTAGACCTCGTTTGTCCTTGTATCGCCACGGAACTCTGTCCCGCAACAGGAGACACACCCCGCATCGCACGTCCCCTACCAAGCGATGCACACACTCACGAGACGCGGTGCGGGGAGCTCCCCGCCCGCCGCGACCGGATCGATCAGCTTGGTGCCGCGCGGTTGACGGGTCGAGGTTGATCTCCGCGGTGGACTCGCCGATCACGAGCGCGATGGTGCCCGAAGCATGTGGATTCACCAGGAACCTGATCTCGGCATCACGTCCGACCGTCATGTTGATCGCGGCCTCGACGTCATGGCGTCCCGTATCCAGTTCATTGGGCGCCTGACGCGATGGGCACCCCGTACAACGCGACCTTGGCTTGCTGCGTGGCATAGCTCAACTGGTCCGCCGCCCGGTCGGCATCGGCCGCCGCACGCTCGACGGCTCGCACCGTCACGTCCACCGCGGTGGCGTTCGCGGCCGTCTCATCCGCAGCCGCCCGCAACGAGGCCGCCACCTCGGGGATTCCCGCCTCCTCCGCCACGCGTGCCAGATCCCGTGCCCGGCCCACCGCATCGTTCGCTCGCCGGTCCGCGATATCGGCACGCACGCACACCGCGTCCGCCACAGCGACACGGTCCAGCCCGGCCAGCACACCGGGCAGCTGGTCGTACAACGCCTCCACATGTCTGCGTCCCATGTGGATCTCGCAGTATCCGTCGCCGACGCGAAGCCACGCCCAAGCGGCTTGTTCTGATCGGCTCGCCGAGAGCTCGATCGCGTCCCGGTCGTCCAGAGTGATGGCCAGAGAACTGATACTCACCCGGCCACCCTCGCCCCGACCAGATGGTCCACTTCGGCGGCCGCCACGGCGGCCCGCTCACTCCTGCCGATCCGCTCACGCAACCGCCGCGCACCCTCCGCCGCCACGACAGCCAGCCGGTCCAGACTGCCCACGTCGGCGATATCCAAGACCAAGTCCGGCCCGACCTGACCGAAGTGGATCGCCGCGCCGTCCCCGCCATCCGGATCCATCGCCAGCGTGATCTCCACACCGCCATGCACGCCGACGTTGGCATACACCAAAGCCGGGTCTTTCCTGGCACGTATTTCCATAGCCATCTCCTCCTGCTCGAATCGGTATTGGATTGGCGCCCGGCGCCGAAGTCGAGGTCGCGGCATCGGGCGCCACGTCAGGTGCGGCGGCGCCGATGGTCATGGCCGTCGCGCGCGATGCTCACCAGGGCCCCCGATCATCGCGATTAAGGGGACGAATGGTGACCGGCCGTCGCAGATCCAACGGGAGACCGCAACCAGGAGGAGCGGTCATCGGATTGGACTCACGCACGGTGCCGGGCTCAGGCCAGGTGAGCGCCTCGCGCAGCACGCGGTTCATGGGGCCGGCCGTCATCCTCGTGATGTGGACCGGCTGGAACACGTCGCGACAGGGGAGCGCGCGGTAGGCGGTGGCCGTCCTCGCGTCCTTCACAATCACCACGTCCGCACATGTCCGCCAAAAGAAGGCGTGCGCCACCAGTTCGGGACCTGCGTCGTCCCCGCCAAACCGGTACTGAGTCCAGCCGAGCTCACGCAGGCGCTCCAACCAGAACGTCTGGTCGATCGCGATCACCTCCATGGGGCCGGTGGGGCGCTGGGCGGTCTCCGTCGAATCCCCGCCCGCGTCGCTCGCACCCCACCGACAACAGGAACTTACACCGGAATTTCTGGTTGAGATTGACGAGAATGTGATTTGCATCCGATCGGAGTACTGGGGTGCACGTTGAGTCAGCGCGGACGGCAGAATGCCCCCATGACGCACGCGAATCCCGGGCCCGTGGTCCAGCGGATCTTGCTCGGCGCCCAACTGAGTGCTGCCCGTGAGGCCCGAGGCATGTCCACCACCGATGCCACCAAGGCGCTCGGCTGGTATGCCGGCAAGCTCTCCAAGATCGAAGCGGGCGACGTCCCGACGAACGACAAGGACCTCGCGAAGGCGGTCCGCGTGTTCGAGATCCCGCCCGAGCAGGCCGGGCCGCTACAGCGTCTCGCTGCCGAAGCACGCCGCAAGCTGCCGCCCAGCCGGGTGCCGGAGTGGGCGGCCAAGTACGTGCACCTTGTCGCGGCCGCAACCGAGCTGAAGCTGTGGAACGGTGACACCTTCCCCGGGACCGTTCAGACGGCCGACTACGCCCGCGCCACCCTGGCCCACGCCGTGACGGTGTCCGCGGCCGACGTCGATCGAATGGCCGAGGAGCGCGTCAGGAGAGTCGATCGACTGAAGGCCCCCAACGCTCCCCGGCTGTGGCTCGTGGTGGGCGAGGAAGCGCTCCATCGCGAGATAGGCGGACCGGAGACACTGCGCGGCCAGCTTGAACGCGTGCGCGAGTTGGTAGAGCTACCGAACGTGAACGTGCAGGTCATCCCCTTCGACGGCGGCGCGCACTCCTCCCACGGCGTGTCGTTCTCGATCGTCAACCTGATCGAGGGGCGACAGGGGATCGTCTACGTAGGTGGCCTGACCGGGTCTGACTACCTCGGACGCGAGCACGTCCGGGTCTACAACCTGGCGTTCGACAACCTGCGCGCGGCGGCGTTGAGCCAGCAGCGGACAATGGACATGATCAACCGTCGAATCACAGAGTTGTAGGGAGGTGCGGGCATGCACACCCCGATCCCCTCGAATGCGGGATGGCGAAGGTCGTCGCTGAGCGACGGCGGCGAGAACTGCGTGGAGCTGTCGCACGGAGAGGACTGGGCGGCAGCCCGAGACAGCAAGAACAAGAATCGGCTGTTGCCGCTGACCCCGGCGGCGTTCACCGCGTTCCGCGGCGCGGTGAAGACCGGCCGTCTCGACCACTGAGTCCGGCTGGGAGGCCCCGGCCGACTGTGGCCGGGGGCTGACCAACGGGACGTCCCGCACTCGGGCGACAAAGCCGTCACGCCCCTTCCCACCAGGGAAAAAAGAGGGCTACCGTCGAGGCATGTACGTCGTGCACACCACCTACACGGCGCCACTCGAGGAGATCGACTACCTGTTGCCGGATCACGCCGAGTGGCTAACCAGGCACTACCTGGCAGGTCATTTCCTGGCCTCCGGCCGGTGCACCGCCCGCACCGGCGACGTGATCATCGCGACGGCGATGTCCCGCGAGCGGTTGACCGTCATCCTCGCCACCGACCCGTACGTGGCCAACCATCTCGCGCGTTACGACGTGGTGGAGTTCCAGGCCGGCCGGACCGCGCCCGCACTGATCCGCTACAACGAGGCCGTCGCGCCGACGACCTGACGAGCGGCCCGTTAGGCGGCCCTCATCGAGGCCTTAGTCAAGTTCGCTCTTGGGCTCATTTCGCGAAGGTCAGTGTTCCACTGCTCAGCAGTGGTCACACTGACTGACCGTATCGCGGGCACTCACATGCCCCGGGGGCGCCTCGGGGTTCGCGCATCAACACACCTGCTGGTGACGCCGTGTCAGGTGCCGAGGCGTCCAAGTATGGGGCCGTCCGGGCTGTCGAGCCACACGCGTTGCTCGTCGGTGGTGACGGTGAGGCCGAGGCGGTCCCAAGTGGGTCGATCGTGGGTGTTCCAGGTCTGGATGGCGTGCTCGACGGCGTCCCACAGCCGGGTGGGTCCGGCCTGCGTGACCGCACGTGGGTGAGTGTCGGTGGTGTCGATCTCGGCCCATGATCCGTCGTGGGCGGACACGCGGGCGGCGACCGGGCGGTAGTTGTCGTCGAGGCGGTAGCCGACGTCGATGGGTGTACCGAGGGTCAGGCACGTCAGAAACCAGGGGACGGGCTGTTCCCAGGCGACGGCGGGGAGGTTGGTCGTGCTCCGCTCAGGCGTACCGCTGGCGCGGTCGGCGGCGGTCGGCGGGTCCGGCTGGTTGGGGTGGCGCATGTCCATGAACCACGCCTGTCCGGCGTCGAACCGGCCTTCGGCGACGTGCCCCCGTTTACGGAGCAGCACGAGGTTCCCGGCGGCGGGGTTGAGCTTGACGTCGGCGAGCACGGTGCCGTCGTCGACGAGCTGGTCCAGCCACGCGGCGGGAATGTGGGTGATGGCGACGGTGGCGATGATCCGGTCGAATGGGGCGTGGTTCGGGATGCCACTGATCCCGTCGCCGGTGCGCAGTGCGGGCCGGTAGCCCAGCGACGCCAGCCGCTGTCGTGCGGCTTCGGTGTAGTCGATGTCGATGCTGAACACCTGCTCATCGCTGAGCCCGGCGCACAACAGCGCCGTGTTGTAGCCGGTGCCGGTGCCGATCTCCAGCACCCGGTCGTCGTCGCGGACGTCGAGCAGTTCGAGCATCCGCGTCATCAGTCCGGGCGTCGACGACGAGGACACGCCCCGACCGTCGGTGTCGACGTCAGTGAACAGTCCGGCGTTGCTGTACACCTTGGCCAGCGCCTCGTCGTCGCCGTCGACCAGGATCTGTTGCCAGGAGCCGGTGCTGTCCTGCTCGAAGTAGTCGGGCACGAACACGTGGCGTGGGGTTGCGCGGAACGCGGCCTGCCAGCGCGGCGAGGACAGCTTGCCTTTCGCGGTCAGCTCGTCGGCCAACCGGGCGAGCAGCACTTCCCAATCGAGGCTCACGGCGTCCCCTTCGCGAGCAGATCGGCGAGTTGTGCCGTGATCGGTGCGCCCGTCACGTCTTCCAGCCATCCGTACTGCCCTCCGGCGTTCAGTTCGAGGAAGGTCCAGCCATCCGGGCCGATCACGAAGTCGAGTGCACCGTAGGCCAAACCCATATCCTTCATCAGTCCGCGCACCCCCGCGGCGACCGACTCGGGCGGCTGGATCAGCTCGTAGCGCAGGTTGTCGTAGTCGGTGCGCCAGTCGACATAGCCCGCGGCGGTCTTGGCGTGGATCGCTACGGTGGTGATCTCGTCGCCGACGACGATCATGCGCGCCTCGTGCGATTTCGACACCCACCGCTGGAACAGGTGTGTGGTCGCCTCGATGCCACGCAGGTCGCCGACATCGTCCGCGTCCAGTACGCGCGTGTAGGCGAGCTTTCGCCCGCCGTTCTCCACGATCGAGTTCGAGCCGAGCACCTTCGTAACGGTCTTGTCGCGTCCGGCGAACTGGCGCACCGCCACGGGATCGTTGGTGATCATCGTGTCCGCCACGCGGAGCCCGTGCCGATGGGCGAGCGCGAGCTGGACCGGCTTGTACGCGGCGTCGGCCAGCCGTGCCGGGTGGTTGATCCACAGCACCGGCAGCGAGGTCAGCACGCCGCCGAGCCCGTATTTCGCTTCGATGTTCGCGAACCCGCGTTCGGCCGGGCTCAGCTCGGCCGGGAATGTGTACGCCTTCGGGGAACGGAACCACGCGGCGGTGATGCCATCGAGGTCGACCGTGCGGTACGGGGTGCGAAGCTGCCCCGACCACCTGCCCCCGGTCAGCTCAGCCGACACGCTGAGCTGACCGGGGAACCACGCGGTATCGACGCGATGCACGACGGTGTCCCGCTCCTGCAGGACACGCACCATCGCATCCGCGCTCGGGTCGCGTTCGTCCGCGAGGATCAGAACGGACATCAGACCTGGAACGGCTCGTCAGGAACGAAGTCGTAGCTGAAGTCCTCCGAGGGGCCTTCGTCGCCATCATTGTTGGTCTTGTTCTTCACCGTGGGCGGGCCGGCCTCGATCAGCGGACGCCCCGAGGCATCCACCGACATCTGCGTGCGGTGGTCGTAGCGAACGGTCCGCGTCACATCGGCCGTGATCGGCGGCTGTACCTGCATGCCCCGCAGCACCCACGGGCGCAATCCGGCGTGCGACGGTTCGTCGTCGCTGGTCCGGTCGAACGGTGCGCCCAGCGGGAACTGTGCGCTGTGCGAGGCCACCGGGTCAGCGGCGAACCGGTCAAGAACTGCTGTCGACATCTCGACTCCCTTTCACGTCACGCAATCACATTGTCGTTCACATTGTCGTTCTCGGATCTCGGGCGTCTGGACCCACACACGCGGGTCGGTCACTGATCAACTCCTCTCGGTGACTACTCGACACTTACACGATCCGTTTCCGGACGTATACGGACTCCACCGGCGTTAGCCGGTTGGCCTAGCGGGCGGCACGTCATTGCGGTCTTCGGTCAGCTCCGTGTACCTCGGGCAGCGTGCGCGCCCAGCTGCGATGTCTGTCTTCAACGTTGGAGCGCCGCACGCCGACCATCGGATGGTCTGGTGCAGGTACTCCACTCGTCACCGCCCGTGGGCACGGCGTGGAGCAGGCTGGAGAGGAAGCCGGGCCGCGAGCGATACGGGGCGGGCGATGATGGCAAGGCGCGCAGGCCGTCGAGCACCCGTTCCAGCAGGTACGGATCGACGGGCGGTACGCGCTTGATTCGCTCCGGGATGTTGTCGAGCGCGGTCGGCCAGGTCGCTGTCATTGCCGCGCTCGTTCGCGTTGCTCGGTGTCAATGCCTAGACGGTTGATTCCAAGGGGTCAGTGATCGTAGGCGGTCAGCGATCAGTGCTCCGATTTGTCGTTGTGCCAGATCGCGGCGGTCAGGGCGAGCACCCGCTGCAGGTCAACGCCCTTGGCCGTCCGACGCAGCAAGGTTGGTCTTGATCGTCATGCTTAACAGCCTTAAGAGCGAATGCCGCCTTCGCGCGCTTCAGGGCGAGCACCGGGCACCGCTTGCACCGGGAGGACGACCGGCAGCACTTCTTCTTCACCTTGCCGGCCTTCATCCACTTGGCGACCTTGCCGGCCGGCGTCCTGTGCTTGCCCAACGTCCACTCCAACGACGACAAATTTAGGTTAGGTTAACCTACGAAATCGCCCGCGCACATCCCGCGCCGTGGACCAGCCGGTATCCTTGAGCCTGTCGCGATCAACGTCTGCGCGGCGCCATGAGCCCAAGCCATGAGTCAGGAGCACACGCGCGTGCCTGCCACCGATACCGGGGCGCCTGCGATCGCCAGGACAGACCTCCGCAACGTCGCGATCGTCGCGCACGTCGACCACGGCAAGACCACGCTCGTCGACGCGATGCTGCGCCAGTCGGGGGCCTTCTCCGCCCGCGCCGAGCCGGTGGACCGGATCATGGACTCCGGCGAGCTGGAACGTGAGAAGGGCATCACGATCCTCGCCAAGAACACCGCCGTGCACCGGCAGACGCCCGACGGCCCGATCACCATCAACGTGATCGACACCCCGGGCCACGCGGACTTCGGCGGCGAGGTCGAGCGCGGTCTGTCCATGGTGGACGGCGTGCTGCTCCTCGTCGACGCGAGCGAGGGCCCGCTGCCCCAGACCCGCTTCGTCCTGCGCAAGACCCTCGCCGCCGGGCTGCCGGTCGTGCTCGTGGTCAACAAGGTCGACCGGCAGGACGCGCGCATCGCGGAGGTCGTCTCCGAGACCCACGACCTCCTCCTCGACCTCGCCACCGAGCTGGACGAGATCGACGCCACCATCCTCGACCTGCCGGTGGTCTACGCCTCCGCGCGCGCCGGCCGGGCGAGCCTCAACGCGCCCGCGGACGGCGGCCAGCCCGACAGCGACGACCTCGACCCGCTGTTCACGACGCTCCTCGAGCACGTCCCGCCGCCCTCCGGCGACCCAGAGGCCCCGCTCCGCGCCCTGGTCACCAACCTCGACGCGTCCAGCTTCCTCGGCCGCATCGCGCTGTGCCGGGTGCACGCCGGCACCATCCGCAAGGGCCAGACCGTCGGCTGGTGCCGCGCGGACGGCAGCGTCACCAACGTCCGGATCACCGAGCTCCTGCTCACCGAGGCGCTCGAGCGCGTCCCGGCCTCCCGCGCCGAGGCCGGCGACATCGTGGCCATCGCCGGCATCCCCGACATCACCATCGGCGACACGCTCGCCGACCCCGAGGACCCCGAGCCGCTGCCGCGCATCCACATCGACGAGCCCGCGATCTCGGTCACCCTCGGCGTCAACACCTCGCCGCTGGCCGGCCGGGGCGGCGGCACCAAGCTCACCGCCCGGCTGCTCAGGAGCCGGCTCGACGCCGAGCTCGTCGGCAACGTGTCGGTCCGGGTCCTGCCCACCGAGCGACCCGACACCTGGGAGGTCCAGGGCCGGGGCGAGCTGGCGCTGGCCATCCTCGTCGAGACCATGCGCCGGGAGGGATTCGAGCTCACCGTCGGCCGGCCCGAGGTCGTCACCCGCACCGTCGACGGCACCCTCTGCGAGCCGTTCGAGCGGCTCACCGTCGACGCTCCCGAGGAGTATCTCGGCGCCATCACCCAGCTCCTCGCCGGGCGCAAGGGCCGGCTCGAGCACATGGGCGGGCACGGGACCGGCCGGGTCAAGGTCGAGTACGTCGTGCCCAGCCGCGGGCTCATCGGGTTCCGCACCGACTTCCTCACCGAGACCCGCGGCACCGGCATCGCCAACGCGATCTTCGAGGGCTACTTCCCGTGGGCGGGCCACATCCGCGGCCGGCACTCCGGCTCGCTGGTCGCCGACCGCACGGGCGCGGTGACGGGCTACGCCATGATGCAGCTCGCCGACCGGGGCACGTTCTTCGTCGAGCCGGGCGCGCAGGTCTACCAGGGCATGGTGGTCGGCGAGAACCCGCGCGCCGAGGACCTCGACGTCAACGTCACGCGGGAGAAGAAGCTGACGAACATGCGCTCCTCCACCGGCGACGAGCTCGAACGGCTCGCCCGGCCGCGCAAGCTCGTGCTCGAGGAGGCGCTGGAGTTCTGCGCCCAGGACGAGTGCGTCGAGGTCGCGCCGGAGGTCGTGCGCATCCGCAAGGTCGTCCTCGACAGCGTCCAGCGCGCCCGCGAGCGCTCGCGGGCCAAGTCGCGGGACGCCTGAGGGAACCGCCACCAGGGCCCGCACGTCACCTGAACGGTGGCTTGCGGGGGCGGTCTGAGAGGGTCGAGCCAGCACCAAGGGGAGGTGACCGGCGTGACACCGAAGGCTCGATGGCTGTCGCCGCTGGTCGGCGTCCTGGTGATCGGAACGGTGCTGGCCGGCTGCACGCCCGCGCCCCGCCTGGTCGACACCCCGGTGACCAGCCCGGTGCCGGACACGGTCGACACCGGCGAGGTCGTGATCGGGGTGAGCACCCTCGCCGGCGGCTACAACCCGCACGACGTCGCCGACCAGTCGGCCATCACCACGGCGCTCGCCAACGTCCTGCTTCCCTCGGTGTTCCGGCCCGGTCCGGACGGCGTCCCGCAGCTGGACCGCACGGTGCTGAGCTCGGCGGGCGTCACCAGCGCCGACCCGTACACCGTCACCTACCAGATCCGCTCCGACGCCTCCTGGTCGGACGCCGCGCCGCTGGCCGCCGAGGACTTCGTCTACCTGTGGCAGCAGATCACCGGCAACCCGGGCGCGATCGACGCGGCCGGCTACCGGCTCATCACCGACATCAACGCCCGCGACGCGGGCAAGGTCGTCGAGGTCGTGTTCGACCAGCCCTACCCCGGCTGGCGCTCCTTGTTCTCCGGCCTGCTGCCCGCGCACCTGCTCAAGGACGCCCCTGGCGGCTGGGCCGGCGCGCTGCAGAGCAACTTCCCGGCCACCGCGGGCCCGTACGCCATCAAGACCCTGGACACCGACCGCGGCGAGGTCGTCCTCGAGCGCAACGACCGGTACTGGGAGGAGCCGGCCACGCTCGACCGGATCATCCTGCGCCGCGCCGACCAGACCGGCATCGTCGAGGCGCTCGACGCCGGCCACGACCAGGTCGCGCTCGCCAGGACCGACTCGGTGGGCACCAACCTGCTCACCGACCTCGCCCCCGCCGTCACCACCAAGTCGGTGCCCCGCCCGTCGGTCACCACGCTCACGCTGCGGCCGGACCGGCCGCGGCTCACCGACCTCGCCGTCCGCCAGGCCGTCGTCGCGTCGCTCGACCGGGACCAGCTGATCACCGTCGGCACCGGCAACGGCCCGGCCGGCGCGTTGCGGGCCGACGCCCAGGTGCTCGCGCCGAGCTCGCCCGGCTACGCCAGGACCATCCCCGCCACGCCCGCCGCCGCCACCGCGGCGCAGCTGCTCGGCGGCGCCGGCTACGTCAAGACCTCCGCAGGCTGGACCAAGGACGGCCGGCCGCTGCGCCTCGTCATCGGCGCGCCCGAGGAGCGCGAGGGCGCCCAGCGGATCGCCGAGGACGTCGCCCGCCAGCTCACCGCGGCCGGCATCGGCGCCGAGGTCGTCGAGCCGCCGGCCGACCAGCTCTACGCCCAGCTGTACGCGACGGACGCCGGCTCGGACGGCAACGACGGGGACGGGGACGGCCAGGGCGATGCCGTGGACCTCGCGGTGATCAGCCAGCCGGTCGGCGGCGACCAGGCCACCGTCCTCGCCACCAACTTCGGCTGCACCGTTCCCGAGGACGGCGGGCAGCCGGTGCCGGCCAACCCGCTCGGCTTCTGCGACCCCGGCCTCCAGGCGACCATGGACGCCGCGCTGACCGGCGCACTCTCCGTGACGGACGCGCTCGCCGCGGTCGAGCCCGCGCTGTGGCGGGCCGCCGTCTCGGTGCCGTTGTTCCAGGAGGCGGACACGCTCGCCGTCCGCCCTGAGGTGTCCGGCGTGACCGTCGGCCCACCGCTCGTTGGTCCGTTCGCCGGGGCCGCGTCCTGGCGACGCTCCGCCACTTGAGGGCAGCTCTGCGTCCAATCGCGACTGCCGGCCGGGTGCGCAAACGAAAGGTTCCGGACATCTCGGAGACACCGGGCGGCTACCGGCGCCACCCGCCGAAAGGAGGTTCTCACCTGCGTTTAGTACCGTGCGGTAACCATTGAGTCGCGTCCCGCCACCACCGTGTCACCCTTTGGTCACGATCGGGCGCATGTGCGTGACGGCGGTTGTTGGAGTTCCTACCGTCCTGCAACGGTGCGTCGGCAATTTGGTTCCGTCGCGTCACAAGATCACCATGTGGGTGCTGACCAGACCGAGGTCAACGACGACGCGCGCAAGTAGACGAAACCGTGAATCGGACGGAGCATTCCCCGACCCGCCCCCGGCTTCGCGGTTTATCCCAGCTACGTGCACGATGTGTCACGACAACATAGGGCGCACGCCCGTCAAGTGCGTGCTCGCTCACGGAGGAACTGACTTGATGAGGAACAAAGCATTGTGGCTACGGGCCGCCGCAGGCCTCACGGCCGCGACGCTCGTGCTCACGGCGTGCTCCCAGAAGGAGAACACCGGCTCCGGCAACAACGGTGGTGACGGTGACAACGCGAAGCCGTCCTCCGGTTGGCCGGAGACCCCCGAGCCCGAGATCAAGGAAGGAAAGGTCGGCGGTACGTTCCGGTTCGGCATCTCCGAGCCGACCGCGATCGACCCTTACAACGCGCAGGAGTCCGAGGGCATCCTGGTCACCCAGAACCTCTTCACGGGACTGATCAAGGTCGAGCCCGACGGCACGCCCGAGCCCGGCGTGGCCGAGAAGTGGGAGAACAACGACGACTGCACCGAGTGGACCTTCGACCTGAAGACGGGCACGAAGTTCCACAACGGCGAGGAGGTCACCTCGGCGTCGTTCAAGCGAGGCTGGGAGCGCACCGCCGCCAAGGCATCCGCCTCCGAGGTCGCCTACCACCTGGCGGGCATCAAGGGCTTCGACGAGATGCAGGCCGGCACCGCGAACACGATGTCCGGTGTGGACGCCTCCGACCCGGCCAAGCTGGTGGTGACGCTGGCGGAGCCGAACTGTGAGTTCTTCCTCCGGACCAACCACCCGGTGTACAGCCCGGTGCCGGAGTCGGCCGGTGCCCCGGCCGCGGGCAACCCCTACGTCGACGCGCCGATCGGCAACGGGCCGTTCATGATGGACGGCAAGTGGGAGCACGACAAGGGCATCAAGCTCAAGCGCTTCGCCGACTACGGCGCGGGTGACGCGGCGTACCTCGAGACCGTCGAGATCACCATCACCGCCAACGGCAGCGACGACGAGTACGCCGGTTACCAGAACGGCACGTTCGACTGGGCCCGCATGCCGACGCCGGTCCTTTCCCAGGCTCGCTCCACCTACGAGCCGAAGGGTCAGTGGATCACCCGCAACACCAACGGCATGAACTACCTGCTGGTGATGGACACGAAGAAGCCGACGGACACCCCGGAGGCACGCAAGGCGATCTCCATGGCGATCGACCGTGACTCGATCATCAACAGCATCTTCCAGGGTTCGCAGACCCCGGCGACGTCGTTCGTGCCGCCGGTGTTCACGGATGGCTTCCAGGACGGTGTCTGTACCGCGTGCAAGTACGACCTCGACGAGGCGAAGAAGCTCGCCAAGGAGGCCGGGCTGACCGAGGGCACCGAGCTGAACATGCAGTTCAACGTCGACGCCGGCCACGACGAGTGGATGGCGGCGATCAAGGACCAGCTCGAGACCAACCTCGGACTGAAGATCAACATGACCTCGGTTCCGTTCACCGACCTGCTGGACAACGAGCGTCAGCCGAGCTCCACCGGCCTGTACCGGTCGGCGTGGGGCGCGGACTACCCGACCCCGGAGAACTTCCTGACGCCGCTGCTGGCGACCTCCGCGATCGGCGCTGCCAGCCCGAACGACCCGGCGACGGGTGACAACAAGGGCCGCTACAGCAACAAGGAGTTCGACGACCTGCTGGCCGAGGCCAAGTCCAACCCGGACGAGGCCGAGCGGATCAAGCTGTACCAGCAGGCCGAGAAGATCGCGATCGGTGACGACCTGGCGAACATTCCGCTGTGGAACCGCACCCAGCACCGTCTCGCGAACACGGACAAGTACATCAACATGCGCATGGACTTCAACGAGAACCCCGACCTGTCGGTCATCAGCATCAAGTGAACTGAGTAACCGTGGTGGCCGCGGCCCGCTCGCCGGGCCGCGGCCATCGCTACGGTCGACCTGAAATTCTTCGATCCGAGGAAGCCGGCACCATCCAATGGGGAAGTTCGTAATACGCAGGCTCGCCCAGGCCGTACTGGTAGTGATCGCGGCGACGCTCCTGCTGTTCATCGGTCTGTTCGTGCTCGGGGACCCCTTCGCCTCTACAGGCGACAAGGTGGTGCCACCGGAGACGCAGGCGATCCTGCGTGAGAAGTTCGGGCTCGACCAGTCCCTGCCCATGCAGTACCTGACCTACCTGGGAAACCTGTTCACCGGTGACCTGGGTATCGACTTCAACCAGCGCCGCCAGGTCTCGGAGATGATCGGCGACGCCCTGCCGGCCACCGCCCGGCTCGCGCTGGTCGCCATCGTCATCGACGTGCTCATCGGTGTGGTCGCCGGCATCATCGCCGCCGTGTGGCGCTACTCCTTCTGGGACGTGCTCGTCACCATCCTGACCACCCTGGCCATCGGCGTCCCGACCTTCGTGATCGGCGTCTGGCTGCGCCAGACGGTCTCGGGCAACTTCATCTTCCCCGGCGTACCGAGATCGTTCACCGAAGTGGTGCCGTGGTACCAAGAAGTGCTGCTGCCGGCGCTCACCCTGGCCATAGTCGACGCGGCGTTCATCGCCCGCCTGATGCGCGGCTCCATGCTGGAGGTCCTGCGCGCCGACTACATCCGCACCGCACGTGCTAAAGGCCTCGGCGAGCGGACCGTGATCCTCAAACACGCCTTCCGCAACTCGATCATCCCCGTGGTGACGTATGTCGGCATCAGCATCGGCGTCCTCATGGGTGGCGCGCTCATCACCGAAACCCTGTTCCAGTACAACGGTGTCGGGTTCCTGCTGGTGAAGTCGATCAACCAGAACAACAACCCCGTGATCATGGCCATCGTGACGTTCGCGGTGCTGATATACGTGTTCCTCAGCATGATCGTCGACGTCCTGTACGCCTATCTCGATCCACGGATCCGGCTGAGCTGAGTGAGGTAGACACCCGTGACCACCACTCCTGACCCGGCTGACCTGAGCATGCCCGCACAGGCGGTGCTCGTCGAGCCGGTAGAACCCTACGAACCGGTGCCCGAGGGCGACGCACCCAAGGCGCCCTCGCACGGGCAGTTCGCCGACATGTGGCGGCGGTTCCGGCGCAACAGGCTGGCCATGCTCGGTCTGGCCGTCGTCGTGATCCTCATCGCGCTCGCCCTCCTGCAGCCGTTCATCTCGCCGTACGACCCGTACGACCAGAACCTGGTGAACTCGCTGCAGTCACCGGGCGCCGAGCACTGGTTCGGCACCGACGTCCTGGGCCGCGACCTGTTCTCCGGGATGCTCTACGGCCTGCAGCTCGCGCTGCTCGTTGGCCTGTGCACGATGCTCGGCTCGATGCTCCTCGGCGTCACGCTCGGCGCGCTGGCCGGCTACCGGGGCCGGTTCGCCGACGGCCTGATCATGCGCACCACCGACATCTTCCTGGCCTTCCCGTTCCTGGTCGGTGCGATCCTCGTGGTCCGCACGTTCGGCTCGGGGGTCACGCAGGTGATCATCGCGCTGGTGATCCTCGGCTGGCCGACCGCGGCCCGGCTGATGCGCGGCCAGATGCTGGCGCTCCGCGAGGCGGAGTACGTCGAGGCGGCCCGCTCGATCGGCGCGTCGGACAGCCGGATCGTGGTGCGGCACATCCTGCCCAACGCGATCCAGCCGGTGTTCATCTACTCCTTCACCAGCATCGGCGTCGCGGTGGTCGCGATGGCCTCGCTGGCCTATCTCGGCGTGGGCGTGCCACCGGACACCCCGGAGTGGGGCCGGCTGATCAACCAGGGCATCGAGCAGGTCAGGGTGGACGGCAAGGACTTCCTGTGGATCTTCCCGAGCGCCGCGATCTGCCTGACCACCCTGGCCTTCGCGTTCGTGGCCGACGGCCTGCGTGACGCGCTCGACCCGAAGCTGCGATAAGAGGAGAACCCAGAACATGAGCAGCGCTTCGGAGATCGACCTCGAGCGCCCATCCGCGTCCCTGCTCGAGATCCGCGACCTGCGGGTGCACTTCAACACCGACTACGGCGTGGTGAAGGCCGTCGACGGGGTGTCCTGGCACGTCAACGAGGGCGAGACGCTCGCCATCGTGGGTGAGTCCGGCTCCGGGAAGTCGGTGTCCGCGATGACCATCCTCGGCCTCGTGCCGAGCCCGCCAGCGACGTTCCCGAGCGGGGACGTCCTCCTGCGCGGCCGGTCCCTGCTGAAGATGTCCGAGAAGCAGCAGCGGAAGCTTCGCGGCAGCCAGATCGCGATGATCTTCCAGGACCCGTTGACCGCGCTGAACCCGGTGTTCAAGGTCGGGGACCAGATCGCCGAGATGGTGCGCGTGCACCAGGACGTGACCAAACACACCGCGCGCAAGCGTGCGCTGGACCTGCTCGGCGAGGTCGGCATCCCCAACCCCGCCGTGCGCCTTAACCAGTACCCGCACGAGTTCTCCGGCGGTATGCGCCAGCGCGCGATGATCGCGATGGCGCTGGCCAACGACCCGCACGTGCTGCTGGCCGACGAGCCGACCACCGCGCTGGACGTGACCGTGCAGGCGCAGATCATGGCGCTGCTGGTGAAGCTCCAGGAGGACCGCAACACCGCGATCGTGCTGATCACGCACGACCTCGGGGTGGTCGCGAGCCATGCGGACCGGATCAACGTCATGTACGCCGGCAAGATCGTCGAGACCGGCACCGCGGACGAGATCTTCTACGAGCCCCGGCACGCCTACACCTTCGGCCTGCTGTCCAGCCTGCCGAGGATGGACCACCGCCGGCAGGAGCGACTGGTGCCGATCAAGGGCGTGCCGCCGAGCCTGGCGAACGTGCCGCGGGGCTGCCCGTTCCACCCCCGTTGCGCGTTCGCGACCGACGAGTGCCTGCCGCAGGTGCCGGCCCTCGTCGACGTCGGGGCGCCCGGGCACCAGGCGGCGTGCGTGCACAGTGACCGGGTCGCGATGGCCCAGGACGAGAGGGTTGCCCAATGACGCAGGGGTCGGAACCCCAGCACGGCGGGGTCGGCACGGTCGAGCCGACCCAGACGCCGATGCTCGAGGTGGACAACCTCGTCAAGCACTTCCCGATCCGCAGCGGGGTCTTCATCAAGCGCACCGTCGGCCAGGTGAAGGCCGTCGACGGCGTGTCCCTCGCCGTCGGCAAGGGACAGACGGTGGCGCTCGTCGGCGAGTCCGGCTGCGGCAAGTCCACCACCGCGCGGGCGATCCTGCGGCTGGTCGAGCCCACCAGCGGCCGGATCAGCCTGGACGGCCTCGACATCACCGGGCTGGGCAAGGACAGGCTGCGCAAGGCACGCCAGGACATGCAGATCGTGTTCCAGGACCCCTACGCGTCGCTCAACCCGCGCATGACGATCCGGCAGATCCTGCTGGAGAAGTACCAGCTGCTCGGCGCCCAGACGACCAAGTCGACGATCAGCGACCTCCTCGACACCGTCGGCCTGGCCGAGGAGTACGCCGACCGCTACCCGCACCAGTTCTCCGGCGGGCAGCGCCAGCGCATCGGCATCGCCAGGGCGATCGCGATGAACCCGAAGTTCATCGTGCTCGACGAGCCGGTGTCCGCGCTGGACGTGTCGATCCAGGCACAGATCGTCAACCTGCTCGAGGACCTGCAGGACGAGCTCGGCCTGACCTACCTGTTTATCGCGCACGACCTCTCCGTGGTTCGGCACATCGCCGACCGCGTGGCGGTCATGTACCTGGGCAAGGTGGTGGAGATCGCCGACCGGGACGACCTCTTCGACCGGCCGCACCACCCGTACACCCAGGCACTCATCTCGGCGGTGCCGATCCCAGACCCGCGCCTGGAGCGGCAGCGCGAGCGCATCGTCCTGCGTGGCGACGTGCCCAACCCGGCCAACCCGCCGTCGGGCTGCCGGTTCCGGACCCGCTGCTGGAAGTTCGAGCAGCTCTCGGAGAGCGACGCGCGCCGCTGCATCGAGGAGCCGCCCCCGCTGTACGACGTGACGGGCAAGCCGGGCCACGGGGCGGCCTGCCACTACGCGTCACTGCGCGAAGTGGTGACCGCCTGACCTGGTCCCCCGGCGGGGGACACCAGCCACGGAGCACCAGGGGACGGTGCGATGCGGAAGTTCATCCTGCGCCGCTCCGCGCAGATCCTCCTGGTCTTCGTGGTGACCACGTTCGGTGCCTTCGTCGCGCTCTACCGCTTCGGCGACCCGTTCCTGGCGATCGGCGAGAAACTGCTCCCGCCGGACACCCGACGGCTCCTGCGCGAGACGTTCGGCCTGGACCAGCCGCTGCCGATCCAGTACCTGACCTACATCAAGAACCTCTTCACCGGAGACCTCGGCATCGACTACGACCAGCGCCGGCCGGTCTTCGACCAGCTGGCCGCGGTGGCGCCGAACACCCTGCGGCTGGCCGTGTTCGCGCTTGCCCTCCAACTCTTGATCGGGCTGTCGGCCGGGGTGGTCGCGGCCGTCTGGCACCGCTCGATCTGGGACGTACTGGTCACGACGGGCACGATCGTGCTGCTGTCGGTGCCGCTGCTCGTGATCGCCGCGTTCCTCCGCGACACCTTCTCCGGCGCGCGGCTGTTCGGGGTGCCGATCTTCCCGGCGCTGCCCCGCACGCTCGGCGCGCCGGCGACGTGGTTCCAGGACATGCTCCTCCCCGCGTTCGCGCTCGCCATCGGGACGACGGCGTTCATCGCGCGGGTGATGCGGTCCTCGATGCTGGAAGTGCTGGATGCCGACTACATCCGCACCGCCAAGGCCAAGGGGCTGCCCCAACGCACGGTCGTGCTCAAGCACGCGCTGCGCAACGCGGTGCTGCCGGTCGCGAACATCGCCGCGATCGAGCTGGGCGCGCTGATCGGCGGGACGATCATCGTGGAGGCGATCTTCCAGTACAACGGTGTCGGCTACCTGTTCGTGCGATCGCTCGACGGCCTGAACTATCCGGTGATGATGGCGATCGCCTCGTACTCGATCATCATCTTCCTCGTGCTGATCGCGGTCGTGGACGTGCTCTGCGCCTACCTCGACCCTCGGCTGCGGGTCGACTGACGTGGCAGTTCGTCCCCGGCGAACCGTTCGTCGTCGAACCGATCTTCCAGCGCCCCGACGTGGGCTATCTTCTCGGGCGAGTGCTGCACGAGCCGGACGCCCCGCCGCTGACGGCGATCCTCGGGTACGGGTCGTCGTGTTCGTGCTGATCGCGCTCGTCATATCCTCTGCGCGTACCTCGGCTCGCGGCTGCGGGTCGACCGACCAGACTGGACCATCCGATGACGCTCTCCGCCGCGCCACGGCTGCTGCTCGTGCACGCCCACCCGGACGACGAGAGTCTCTGGACCGGGGGCACGATCGCGCGCTACGCCGCCGCCGGCGTGCAGGTCATGCTCGTCACGTGCACGCTCGGCGAGGAGGGCGAGATCATCCCCGAGTCGCTGCGTGAGCTCGCCGCCGGCGCCGCCGACCAGCTCGGCGGCTACCGGATCGGCGAGCTGCGCTCGGCCTGCGCCGCCCTCGGCGTGTCCGACCACCGCTGGCTCGGCGGGCCCGGCCGCTGGCGCGACTCCGGCATGGCGGGCGTCGCCGCCAACGCGCACCCGCGGGCGTTCGCGGGCGGTGACCTCGACGAGCAGGCCGCCACGCTCGCGGCCGTGCTCGACGACGTGCGCCCGCAGGTCGTGGTCAGCTACGGCCCGGACGGCGGCTACGGCCACCCCGACCACATCCGGGCGCACGACGTCACGATGGCCGCCTGCGCCAAGGCCGACGACGTCGCCCGGGTCTTCCACGCGGTGACGTCCCGGCAGGCCACCGAGAGCGGCGTCGAGGCGCTCACGCACGTGCCGGACCTGCCCTACCGGCTGCCCGCCCCGGGCGAGCTGCCGGTCACGGACGACTCGCGGATCACCACCACCGTCTCGATCGCCGACGTGCTCTCGGTCAAGCTGCGCGCACTTCGGGCGCACACCACGCAGGTCAGCGTGTGGCAGTCCGCCGAAGGCGCCACCTGCTACGCGCTGTCCAACGGCATCGCGCAGCCGATCCCGGCCGCGGAGTTCTACGTGCTCGCCGGCGGCGACCCGGCCGGCGCCGGCACGGACCTGTTCGGAGGGTTGTAGATGGCGGCTCGAATGACAGCTCGAATGCCACCGCGGGACCGGGTGCTGCTCGTCGTGCTGATGCTCGACGCGGTCGTGCTCGCGGTCGTGGAGCTGCTGTTCCTGCCGCTGGCGTTCGACGGCTACCTGCTGCCGAACCTGGACGGCTTCCCGCTGCCGCTGATGCCGGTCCTGGCCGCCGTGACCACCCCGTGGCTCGTCTCGTCCGCTGGGAAGCTGTCGCCGAGGCTGGCGGTCGCGGCCGCGCCGCTGCTGGCGTGGATCGTCACGATCGCCTGGTTCGGCATGTTCGGGCCGGGTGGTGACCTGCTGCTCACCGCGGACTGGCGCTCGCTGCTGCTGTTCGCGGGCGGGGCGCTGCCGTCGGCCGTCGTGCTCGGCAAGGTGCTCGCCACCACACTGGGTCCCACCACATGAGAGTGCGCCGGGGCCGAGGGGGATACTAGCGAGAGCCGGTAACCTCCGCGTGCAGGCGACCTTCAACTGGAAGAAGCTGGAGAACGCAGTGACTTATGTGATAGCCGAGCCCTGCGTCGATTTGCTCGACAAAGCTTGCATCGAAGAGTGCCCGGTCGACTGCATCTACGAAGGGGACCGGATGCTCTACATCCACCCCGACGAGTGCGTGGACTGCGGCGCCTGCGAGCCGGTCTGCCCGGTGGAAGCCATCTACTACGAGGACGACGTCCCCGACCAGTGGAAGGAATACACCAAGGCCAACGTCGACTTCTTCGACGAGCTGGGCTCGCCCGGTGGCGCGGCCAAGGTCGGCAAGGTCTCGGCCGATCCGCAGTGGATCAAGGATCTGCCGCCCGTCCAGCACGACGAGTGACGCACGCCGGAAGTCCGGTGCGTAGGTCGGCGAGTCCAGGTTTCTGCTGGCAAGGCGCCGATTCGTCCTCGTACCGGGTTGTACTCGGGCGGATCGGCAACGCCGCCAGCAGGAAGCTGGGCCGGCGAATTATGTGGCGAGCTTCCGGCGGGGGCACTAGGTCGTGTCTCGTGGATCTTGGTCGATGGGATTCGTGATCCAGATGGCGCCTGGCAAGGCGGCGGAAGGCCGCGCATACCGGGTTGTATTCGGGCCTTCCGACAACGCGGCCAGGGGGCAGCTGGGCGCGAATACCACGATCCAAGATCCGCGAGACATGGCCTCGTGACGCATACCCTCCCGTCGTTTCCTTGGGACTCGCTGGCCGAGGTCACCGCGCGAGCGCGGGCACATCCGGGTGGCCTCGTCGACCTGTCCGTCGGCACGCCGCTCGACCCGGTGCCCCAGCTCATCCAGGACGCGCTGACCTCAGCCGCGGCCGTTCCCGGCTACCCGGCCACGCACGGCACCCCGGAGCTGCGCGCGGCGGTGGTGGCGGCCTTGTCGCGCCGGCACGGCGTGGCCGGCCTCGACCCGGACGCGGTGCTGCCCACGATCGGCTCCAAGGAGCTCGTGGCCTGGCTGCCGACTCTGCTCGGTCTCGGCCCGTCCGATCTCGTGGTGATCCCCGCCCTGGCGTACCCGACCTACGAGGTCGGCGTCCAGCTGGCCGGTGCTTCGGTGCTGCGTTCCGACGGGGTGCTCGCCGCCGGACCCGCGCGGCCGGCTCTCGTGTGGGTCAACTCCCCCTCGAACCCGACCGGCAAGGTGCTGCCGCCCGAACACCTGCGCAAGGTGGTCGAGTGGGCCCGCGAGCGCGGCACGGTCGTCGTGTCGGACGAGTGCTACCTCACGCTCGGCTGGGAGGCCGCGCCGTGCTCGGTGCTGCACCCGGACGTGTGCGGCGGCTCTTTCGAGGGCGTGCTGGCCGTGCACTCGCTGTCGAAGTCGTCCAGCCTGGCCGGCTACCGCGCGGGCTTCGTGACGGGCGATCCGGCGCTGGTTGCCCGGCTGCTGGCGACCCGCCGGCACGCGGGGATGATCGTCCCCCGCCCGGTGCAGGCCGCGATGACCGCCGCGCTGACCGACGACACGCACGTCGCCGACCAGCGCGCCCGCTTCGCCGCGCGCCGCGCGGTCCTGCGGGCCGCGCTGGTGGACGCGGGCTTCCGGATCGACCACTCGGTGGCCGGCCTGTACCTGTGGGCGACCCGCGACGAGCCGGCGTGGGACACCGTGGCGTGGCTGGGTGAGCGCGGCATCCTGGTGGCTCCCGGCACGTTCTACGGGCCAACGGGCGACCGGCACGTCCGGGTGGCGCTGACCGCCACGGACGAGCGCGTGGCCCAGGTGGCGCAGCGGCTGGCGGGTTAGGTCGTGTCTCGTGGGGTCTTGGTCGATGGGATTCGTGGTCCAGCTGGCTCTTGCAAGGCGGCGGAAGGTCGCGCATACCGGGTTGTATTCGGGCCTTCCGACAACGCGGCCAGGGGGCAGCTGGGCGCGAATACCGCGACCGAAGATCCGCGAGACATGGCCTAGCTCAGGAAGAAGTCGCGCAGGGTCTCGGCCACGCGCCGCGGGTCCCCGTCGTCGTCCGGGCCCAGGTGCCCCAGCCCGTCGAAGGTCACGCGTCGCGCGTGCGGGAGAACGTCGGCCAGCGCGTCGAGCGCGACGCCGAGGTACACGGGGCTCTTCGAGCCGCCGAGCAGGAGTACCCGCGCGTCGAGCGCCGCGTAGTCCTCGACCGTGTCGGCCAGCTCCCGCACCAGCCCCACGTCGAAGCGCTGGGTGGGGATGAGCTCGGCCATCGGCACGTCGTCCTCCGGCAGCTCTTTCACCCGCATGGCCAACGGCAGGAGCGGCACGAGCACGAACCGTGGGATGCGCCCGAGCACCGGATCGATCCGCAGGCCCTTCACCACCGTGACCAGCGCGGCGGCGTTCTTGCCGGCGGCGATCTCCCGGTCGAAGCGCGGCAGCCAGCCGGTCGGCGCCGAGCCGTTGACGGAGAGTGGGGGCTCGTACAGGGCGACCCGCTCGAGGGCCGGGGTGTCGAGGGCCGTCCGCAGCGCGACGAGCGCGCCGGAGCTCAGGCCGAAGATCCGGGCCGCCCCGGTCGCCGCGACCAGCGCCTGGACGTCCTCGACCTCCCGCGCGACGCCGTAGTCATCGCCGTGGGGTCCGCTGAGCCCGCGACCGCGCCGGTCGGGCACGTGGACGGTGAAGTCGGTGGCCAGGGCGCCTGCGAGCTCGATGAAGTTCTGGGACGCCTGCATGCCTCCGTGCACGAGGAGCACCGCGGGGCCGCTGCCGAACCGGCGGTAGCCGATGACCGTTCCGTCGGCAGAGCTGACCGATCCCTTGTCGTAGTCGCTCATCGGCACCTACTCGGGCACAGTGTTCGCATAAACTGGATGGTAGATTACCGGGAACACTGTTCGCAATAACTTCGCGGGAGGACGGCAGGTGACACCCGCCGACGACGCACCGCCGCAAGTCCGGCCGCTGATCTGGATGCGGCCGGAACGCGGCGCGCGTGGCCCGCGCCCGGCGCACAGCCGGGCCGACATCGCGGCAGCGGGCATCCGGCTCGCCGACGCCGAAGGGATCGAGGCGGTGTCGCTGCGCCGGGTCGCCGGCGAGCTGGGCACCGGCACGACCACGCTGTACCGGTACATCGCCACCAAGGACGAGCTGTTCGACCTGATGATCGACAGCGCGATGGGCGAGCACGAGCCGCCGGCACCGACCGGGGACTGGCGGGCGGACCTGCGGGCCATCGCGCATGCGAACCGGGCCTTGGTGCTGCGCCACCCGTGGCTGGCCGCGCTGCCCGCGACCCGGCCGGCACTGGGCCCGAACAGCCTGGCCTGGCTGGAGGCGACCTACGCGACGGTGGCCCCGCTGGGCCTGGCCCCGGACGAGGTGCTGGCCCGGGTCGGCACGCTGCTGACGTTCGTGCGCGGGCACGTCATCGACGAGCTCGCCGAGCAGGAGGCGGCGCGCCGGTCGGGCATGGACATGACGAGGTGGCTGGCCACGCAGGCGCGGTACGGCGAGACGATCATCGGCAGCGGCCGGTACCCGAACCTGAGCCGGTTGATGCTGGCGGCGCGGACCCCACACGCCGACGACCGCTACGAACGAATCTTCCGGCACGGCGTGAACCACATCCTGGCCGGTCTCGCACCGGGCCACCCGGCGCGACACTAGCGGACCAGGGCGGCCGCCTGCCGATCGACCTCCTCGAACGCGTCGCGCCACCTGGCCCGGCAGTCGGCCCGGCGGGCGCGTTCCCGCTCGACCAGCCGGCCCGCGACGAACACGACCTCCTGGTCGGCGTCGGTCCGCTCGGCCAGCAGCCGCCGGACCTCCTCCTCGGCGACGACCGTGTCCTGGTGGTCGCCGAGCACGTCCTGGAAGTCCTTGGTGGCCTTGATCAGGCGGCGCACGGGCTTGCCGGCCGCCGGTTCGGCCAGCTCGGCGGCGTAGCGCAGCCGCTTGCCGCGGATGCGCAGCGCGTGCAGCTCGTCGTCCGGCGGGTCCTCGCCCAGCGCGCGAGCCGCCTTGGCGAGCTTGCGGTGCGGCTTGACGATCACGTCGAGCAGCGCGGGTGCCGTGGACCTCTCGGCCACGGGGTACCCGTTGACCGGCGCGTCGGACGTGGCGGCGGTGGCCAGGGTGCGCAGCAGCGTCTCGTACCGCGCGCCGCGGAGGGTGTCGAGCATCCGCCGCCGCGCCCGGCGGCGCTCGTCGTCGAGCCCACGCAGCAGTCGCTCGACCGCGGCCTGCTCGTCCTCGGGCAGGTCGGCGGCCTGCGCCCGGAGATGTCCCAGCAGGACGTCGAGGTCCCGGATCCGGCCGAGGATCCCGCCGAACCACCGCAGCTCTGCCTGCAGCAGCTCGACATCGGGCTCGTCGGACGCCTTGAGTGCCGCGCGGATGCGCCGGACCGCTACGCGCATCTGGTGCACGCCCTCGGGATCCTCGCCTTCACGCGCGACCTCCTCGTGCTCGAGCAGGGCGCGCACCTGCTCGTCGAGCCGGGCCCGAACATGCTGGGCGGGCGGGTCATCGGCGGCGGCCTTGCGCGGCGTGGCGGGCAACCCGAGCTCAACGGGGCTGGCCGGCGCGGATCGGGTCACCCCGTCAATGCTAGGTGAACTCCGGACAAATGCCAGGGGGCGTCAGGCCGCCGACACCGCGTCCGTGAGCCTCTGTGCCAGCTCGGCGGCGGTGAAGAAGTACCGCCCGTGGGTCTCCCGCAGGGTCTGCTCGGAGTCGGCGCTCAACACGGCGACCTCCGTGTCCGCGTACTCGGGCACCCGCTCCAGCTCGAACTGGCGGCGCATGGCCGTGTCACCGTCCGCAAAGGACTCCTGCACCAGGAGCTCCCCGGCTTCGCGGCGGTAGACGAGCACGACATGGATCACGTTGGTCATGGTAGCTGCTCCAGGTGGTTGGCGGACGCGCGCAAGCACCCGCACGATCTCGGCCCGCACGGTGTGCCCGGGCACCGGGTCCACCCCGCGCTCGACCGTGTCGATGATCTCCGAGATCTCGGCGAGAGTGCTCAGGAGGACCCCGGCACCGGCGGTGAGCGGTACCTGCTCGCCGTAGCGCAGCCCACGACCGAGCCGGTCCGCGGTCCGCTCGAACACCTCGGCCCAACGGTGCTGGAGGGTCGTGCGGACCTGGACCTCGATCAGGACTCCCTCCCGGCCGACCTCGAGATGAACCGCGCGGTAGCCGGACCTGGGGTCCGCCCTCCGGTCGATCAGCTTCGGTGGCCGGCCGGCGTCGGAGAGCTCTGCGCCGATGAGCGCCGCGAGCTCGTCCTGGTCGGTCCGGCTGCCGTGCACCACGACCCGAAGCCCGGCCAGGTCGCGGATCTGCGCCAACGAGTGCAGGCCCGGCTGGCGGTGGAGCTTCTCCATCGTGGTCTTGAGGGTCTTGACCCGCGGCGCCATCGGCTCGGCGTGCTGGACCTCTGCGCACAGGCGCGCCGCCTCCGCGTATGCACGCTCCAGTACCTGCCGGTAGTGGAGCAGCACATCCGCGAGGGCGTGCAGGTCTTGCGGGGTCTCGGTCCCGGCGCGTAGGCGTTGGGTCAGCTTCTTGAGCTGGTTTCGACTGATCGGCGGAGCCATGGTTGGACCATATGGCGGAGCACCGACAGTTTTCGCCGGGGTTCTCAGTCGTTCGCGTGGAGGGCGGTGTTGAGCTGCACGCCCGCGCCGGTCCGCTCGACCACCTCGACCGCGCCGGTCGCCGAGTTGCGGCGGAACAGCAGGCCGGGCCGGCCGGACAGCTCGCGTGCCTTCACCAGCCGGCCGTCCGGCAGCGCGACCTTCGTGCCCGCCGTGACGTACAGGCCCGCCTCCACCACGCAGTCGTCGCCGAGCGAGATGCCGACGCCCGCGTTCGCGCCGACGAGGCAGCCCGCGCCGATCGAGATGGTCTCCTTGCCACCGCCCGACAAGGTGCCCATGATCGACGCGCCGCCGCCGATGTCCGAACCGTCGCCGACCACCACGCCGGCCGAGATGCGACCCTCCACCATGGACGCGCCCAGCGTGCCGGCGTTGAAGTTCACGAAGCCCTCGTGCATCACCGTGGTCCCGGTCGCGAGGTGGGCACCCAGGCGCACCCGGTCCGCGTCGCCGATCCGCACGCCCGGGGGCACCACGTAGTCGACCATGCGCGGGAACTTGTCCACCCCGTACACGGTCACCGCGCCTCGGGCCCGCAGCCGCAGCCGGGTGGCCGGGAAGCCCTCCACCCGGCAAGGTCCGTGGTTGGTCCACACGACGTTGGCGAGCACCCCGAACAAGCCGTCCAGGTTGAGACCGTGCGGCCGCACCAGCCGGGTCGACAGCAGGTGCAGCCGCAGGTAGGCGTCGTAGGCGTCCGCGGGCGGCTCGGCCAGCGACACGATCCCGGTGCGCACCGCGACGACCTCGACCGAACGGTCGCCGTCCGGGCCGAGCAGCGCGGACACCCCGGCGCCGAGCTCGTCGACCACCTCCTGCTCCGACAGCTGCTTGGTGCCCGGCATCCGACCGTCGTCCAGCTTCGGATGGGGGAACCACGTGTCGAGGACGGTGCCGTCGTCGGTGACGGTGGCCAGGCCAACGCCCTGGGCACCGGTGGTCTCCGGGTTCACGTCCGCACTGCTCACGCCCGAGAGATTAGTCCAGGAGGAACCTCTCGTCGGCGGCCAGCTCGGCCAGCTGCCGGGCGGTCAGGGGCGCGGCGGCGAGCGGCGGCTTCGCGGACCCCGGGTAGTCGAGGGACTGGGCCACGAACACCACGGTCCCGTCGTCGTACCGGTAGCCGGCCCAGCTGTGGAAGTCCTGCCGGTCGGCCGGGGTGAACACCCCGACCGCATTGCCGCCCACGACGTGCTCCTCGCAGGTGCCCGCCATGCCCCAGAGCGACGGCGCCAACGCACATCCGTCGCCGGCCATCGCATTGCCCGGGGTCGTCACCTCGACGAACAGCTGGCCGACACCGTTGCCCTCGGTGATCGGCTGCTGGGCCAGGTACTCCCACACCTCGGTCCCACCGACCGTGTCCTCGTACTGCGCCTGGCTGAACCGCAACGGGCCGCCGCTGTAGTCCGGGTCCTCGTAGGTGAGGTCGTCGGGGGCGCCGTACCCCGGCGGCACCGCCCCGGCCAGCTCGCCGAGCAACGCCTCGCCCTTGTCGAACTCGGGCCCGGACCTCGCCGTACGGTCGGTCTGCCCGTTGGGCCACGAGGTACCTGTCTTCGACGGCTGCTCGCTGCCGGTGCTCGACGGGGCCACGCCGGGCTGGACGGCACCGGACCCACCCGCGCCTGAGGTGGCCGCGACGACCACCACGGCCGCGCCGATGACCGCCACCGCGGCGGCCGCACTGCCCGCGCCCGCCCACCGGGCCCTGCGGTGGCGCTGCGCCAGCCGGGCCGCGTCCAGCACCACGACCTCGCTCATCGGCGGCGGCACCGCCACCGTCGTCATCGTGTCGCGCAGCGCGTGCCGGAAGTCCTGCTCGTTCATGGTTCTCCTAGTTGGTGAAAGTCGTGGTGGGGACGTGCTCGCGCAGCGCGTCGAGGCCGCGGGCGGTCTGGCTCTTCACGGTTCCCGCGGAGCAGCCCATGGCCCGCGCGGTGTCGTCGACCGACATGTCCTCCCAGAACCGCAGCACCAGGGCGGCGCGCTGCCGGGGCGGGACCTTCGCGAGGGCGTGCAGCAGGACCATCCGGTCCTCCGAGCTGCCGGTTGGCGGCGCGGTCCGCTCGCGCTGCTCGGCCGACGGCTTCTCGCGGTGGAAGAAGCCGCGGCGGTTCTCGTCCAGGTACGTGCGCACGAGGATCTGGCGCGTGTAGGCGTCGAGCGTCTCGTGCGCGGCGACCCGGTGCCAGGCCCGGTACAGCTTCACGAAAGCGCTCTGGACCAGGTCCTCCGCCCGGTGCCAGTCGCCGCACAACAGGTACGCCGTGCCGCGCATGGCACCCGACCGGCTTGCGAAGTACTCGGTGAACCCCTGCTCGCGATCATTCATCGAACCTCCCGTGCGATCCCTGCGACCGGGTTAGTCACGCGGGGTGCCGACCCCCAGGTTGCATGAGTAGCGTGGCCAGCCGTGATTCGAAAGCTGGACCTCGCGGGCGACCCTGTCGACCTGACCGCCACGCTGGCCGGCATCCCCAGCGAGTCGGGCGAGGAGGCCGAGCTCGCGGCCACGGTCGAGGTGGCCCTGCGTGAGCAGGCCGGCCACCTGACCGTCACCCGGTCGGGCAACGCGGTGCTGGCCCGCACGTCACTCGGCCGGCCGTCGCGGGTGGTGCTCGCCGGGCACCTGGACACCGTGCCGGTCAACGACAACCTGCCGGTGCGGCGCGACGAGGAGCACCTGCACGGGCTCGGCACGTGCGACATGAAGGGCGGCGACGCGGTGATGCTGCACGTCGCCGCGACGGTCACCGAGCCGAGGCACGACCTGACGTTCGTGTTCTACGACTGCGAGGAGATCGAGGCCGCGCGCAACGGGCTGGGTCGCATCGAGCGCGAGCTGCCCGACTGGCTTGCCGGTGACCTCGCGATCGTCTGCGAGCCGTCCGGCGCGGTCGTCGAGGCCGGCTGCCAGGGCACGATGCGGGTCGAGCTGCGGACGAGCGGCACGCGGGCGCACACGGCGCGGGCGTGGATGGGCGTCAACGCGATCCACGCCCTCGGCGACGCCATCGCCGGCCTCGGGTCCTACGAGCCGCGGACCGTGGCGATCGACGGCTGCACCTACCGCGAGGGCCTGCAGGCCGTGCGGGTCGCCGGTGGGGTGAGCGGCAACGTCGTGCCGGACGAGGCCGTGCTGACCGTGAACCACCGCTTCGCCCCGGACCGCTCGCCCGCCGACGCCGAGGCCCACCTGCGGGACGTCTTCGCCGGCTACGACCTGACCGTCACCGACGTGGCGGCCGGCGCCCTGCCGGGCCTGTCCGCCCCGGCGGCCGCCGAGCTGGTCACCGCGGCCGGCGGCGACCCGGTGGCCAAGCTCGGCTGGACCGACGTGGCCCGCTTCGCCGCCCTCGGCATGCCGGCGGTCAACTTCGGTCCCGGCGACCCCACGCTGGCCCACACCCGGCAGGAGCACGTGCCGATCGCGCAGATCCACCGCTGCGCGGAGGTGCTCGGCCGGTTCCTCAGCGCCTGAGCGCCCCGCGCATCTCCTCCGCCCGGAACCCGTGCGTCGCGGCGAGCGCGAGCGCGCCGAGCAGGGTCAGCCACCGGCCCGGCCCGCTCCCGTAGCTCTCCGGCGGCACGACACCCACGACGAGCGCCGCTACCGCGGTGAGCAGGGACACGGACACGAGCACGAGGTGCCCGACCCGGCTCGGCGGGTCGGTGAGGAACAGCCCGATGGTGGCGAGCGCCGTGCCGGCCACGAGGATCAGGGTGGCCACCGCGACCCAGTCCGTGGGCACCATGCCCCAGAGCGTGTGCGGATCGTCGCCGTCCCGTTCCGCGGCCCAGGTCGTCGCGGTGAGCGTGAGCATTCCGATGGCGAGGCCGGTGCCCGCGATCGCGTGCCGCAGCTCCCCGACCGCCCGGATCCGCTCGACCTCGAGCTCCCCCACCCGCCGGCGCAACGCACGCAGGGCGTCCTGGACTTCAGTCGGTTCGGCCATGCCGGGTTCGACGGGCCCGTCACGAGCCGGGTTCCCCGGCCCTAGACTCGCGCAGGTGACGATCCAGGAGCCGATGGGCCACGCCGAGGACGAGGAGCACCCCGCGGAGAGGCAGCGCGGTCCGGTGGTGCTGCGGCGGTCCAGAAAGGACGAGGCCACCACCACCGACCAGCGGTTGCTCGACTCCCGCGGCCCGGCGGACTGGGTGCACACCGACCCGTGGCGGGTGCTGCGTATCCAGGCGGAGTTCGTCGAGGGGTTCGGCGCGCTCGCGGAGGTCCCGCGGGCCGTCACGGTGTTCGGCTCGGCGCGGACCAAGCGCGACCGGCCCGAGTACAAGCTCGGCATGGACATCGGCGGCGCGCTGGCGAAGGCGGGCTACGCGGCGATCACCGGCGGCGGCCCCGGATCGATGGAAGCGGTCAACCGCGGCTGCTCCGAGGCCGGCGGGCTGTCCATCGGCCTGGGCATCGAGCTGCCGTTCGAGCAGGGGCTGAACCCGTGGGTCGACCTCGGCGTCAACTTCCGGTACTTCTTCGCCCGCAAGACGATGTTCGTCAAGTACGCCCAGGCGTTCATCTGCCTGCCGGGCGGCTTCGGCACGCTCGACGAGCTCTTCGAGGCGCTCACCCTGGTGCAGACCAAGAAGGTCACCAAGTTCCCGGTCGTCCTGTTCGGACGGTCCTATTGGGGCGGCCTGTACGACTGGGTGCACGACACGGTCTACAAGGAAGGCAAGGTCGGCGAGAAGGACCTGGCGCTGCTGCACCTGACCGACGACGTCGACGACGCCATCCGGGTGGTCGAGGAGGCCTACCAGGCCTGGGTGGAGATCCACTAGTGTCGCGTGATCCTGCACCTTGCGTCCGCTGTGGATCCACGTGGTTCCTGGCAAGGCGGAGGAAAATCGCTCGTACTGGGTGTACTTGGGCTTTTCTCCAACGCAGCCAGGGGCCGCGTTGGCCGCAGCGGCGTAAAGGTTTCAGGGTCACGCGACACCAGCCACGTTTCTCCGGTGTCACCGATTGTGACCTCGATGTATCGCGGGGCGGTTTCGAGCGGAGGCCGTGGCACCATCGGATCCGTGGGAACTCTTCGTTTCGGCGACCGGGCGGTGGCCCAGGACCGCGCCCTGGTGATGGCGATCGTCAACCGCACCAGGGACTCCTTCTACGACCGCGGCGCGACCTACGCCGAGCAGGCGGCGCTGGCCGCGGTGGACCGGCAGGTCGCCGAGGGCGCGGACATCGTCGACATCGGCGGCGTCCGGGCCGGCGCGCACGGTGAGCGGGTGGACGTCGACGAGGAGCTGCGCCGGGTGGTGCCGCTGGTCGAGCAGGTCCGGGACCGCCACCCGGAGGTCGTCATCAGCGTGGACACCTGGCGGCACGAGGTCGGCCGGGCGGCCTGCGCGGCCGGCGCCGACCTGCTCAACGACACCTGGGCCGGGGCCGACCCCGAGCTCGCCGAGGTCGCCGCCGAGTTCGGCGTCGGCATGGTGTGCTCGCACACCGACGGCGCGGCCCCGCGCACCGACCCGCACCGGGTGCGCTACCTGGATGTCGTCGCCGAGGTCACCGCGGAGCTGGTGGCCCGCGCGGAGCGGCTGGTGTCGATCGGCGTGCCCGCGCAGGGCGTGCTGATCGACCCGACGCACGACTTCGGCAAGAACACCTGGCACGGGCTGGCGCTGCTGCGCCGGCTCGACGAGCTCGTGGGCACCGGTTGGCCGGTGCTGATGGCCTTGTCCAACAAGGACTTCGTCGGGGAGACCCTGGGCGTGGGTCTCGAGGACCGGGTGGACGGAACCCTGGCGGCGACCTCGGTGGCGGCCCATGCCGGCGCCCGGGTCTTCCGCGCGCACGAGGTTGGCCGAACCAGGAAGGTGGTCGAGATGGTGGCGAGTATCGCCGGGACCCGGCAGCCGGCGCGCTGCCTGCGAGCGTTGGCCTGATGCACCCGGCCGCGCGTGCGTGGTTCGCCGGGCGAACCTGGCAGAGTGTCGAGTGGACGATCGCAGAGCTGGTGCGGGCCAAGGGATCTCGCACGGTCAGCGTCGTGCTGCCGGCACTGGACGAGGAGGCGACGGTCGGCGACGTGGTCGCCTCGGTCCGGCCGCTCCTCGGGTCGCTCGTCGACGAGCTGGTCGTGTTCGACTCCGGCTCGACGGACCGCACGGTCGAGGTGGCCGCCGCGGCCGGCGCGCGGGTCGTGCGCCGCACCGAGGTGCTCACCGAGCTGGAACCGTTGCCCGGCAAGGGCGAGGTGCTGTGGCGCTCGCTCGCCGCGACCGCCGGCGACCTGCTGGTGTTCGTCGACTCCGACCTCGTCGACCCCGATCCGATGTTCGTACCGACCCTGCTCGGCCCGCTGCTGATGGAGCCCGACGTCGCACTGGTCAAGGGTTTCTACCGGCGTCCACTGTCTACTGAGGACTCGCAGTCCGGCTCGGGCGGCGGCCGGGTGACCGAGCTGATGGCCCGCCCGCTGCTGTCCGCGCTGCGCCCGGAGCTGTCCGGCGTCATCCAGCCGCTGTCCGGCGAGTACGCGGGCACCCGCGCGCTGTTCGAGGCGGTGCCGTTCGCGTCCGGCTACGGCGTGGAGATCGGCCTGCTGCTGGACGCGCACGCGATCGTCGGGCTGCCCGGGATCGCCCAGGTCAACCTGGGTGTGCGGCGGCACCGCAACCAGCCGCTGCCCGCGCTCGGCCTGATGGCCAGGCAGATCCTGGGCACCGCGCTGTCCCGGTGCGGCCTGCTCCCGGCCGAGGCCGGCGAGCTGACCCAGTTCGTCCAGGTGGCGGGCGAGTGGCTGCCGGACACGGCCGGGGTGCAGGTCACCGACCGGCCGCCGATGCGCGAGCTGCTCGTGCGCTGAGTTTCCGTCGGTGCGGTGTGACACGATCCTGTCGTGACCACCGCTCTGATCTACCTGGTCGTCATGGTCCTCGTGGCGGCCGTGGTGTTCCTGCTGGCCTCGGTCGTGTTCGGCCGGGGCGAGGAGCTGCCGGCGCTGCCGCCGGGAGCCTCGCCGACCCGCCTGCCCGCGTCCGGGATCACCGCCGAGGACGTGCGCGACGTGCGCTTTCAGCTGGTCGTGCGCGGGTACAAGATGTCCGAGGTCGACTGGGTGCTGCGCCGCGTCGGCGGCGAGCTCGACCAGCTGCGCACCGAGGTCGCCGAGTTACGCGCGCGCCTCGCGCTCACCGACGCCGGCCAGGAGTCCCGGTGACCGCCGCGACGGTCGGCGCGGACGGCCGCCCGCGGTGTCCGTGGGGCAACTCGGCGGAGGACTACGTCGCCTACCACGACGACGAGTGGGGTGTGCCGCTGCGCGGTGAGGTCGCGCTGTACGAGCGGCTGACGCTGGAGGCGTTCCAGTCCGGGCTGTCGTGGCTCACGATCCTGCGCAAGCGGGACGGCTTCCGCCGCGCGTTCGCCGACTTCGAGCCGAAGCTGGTCGCGGAGTTCGGCGACCAGGACGTGGCCCGGCTGATGGCCGACACGTCGATCGTCCGCAACCGGGCCAAGATCGACGCGACCATCCGCAACGCCCGCGCCATCGACCAGCTGGACCTGCCGCTGGACGAGCTGCTGTGGTCCTTCGCCCCGGACCCGGCCACCCGGCCGCGCCCGAGGACGCTGTCCGACGTCCCCGCCATCACGGACGAGTCGAAGGCGATGGCCAAGGAGCTGAAGAACCGGGGCTTCGCCTTCGTGGGCCCGACCACGGCGTACGCGTTGATGCAGGCCACCGGCATGGTCGACGACCACGTCGAGGGCTGTTGGCGCGCCGACTAGTCGGCCAGCGGCTTCGCCTTCCGCACCGCGGCGGCCAGCCGCTCGAACTCGCCCTCCGGCGCGCTGCCGGTGATCAGCATGACCACGCCGTCCAGCGTGGCGACCCAGGCCACCTCGTCGCGGCGTGCCGGGTAGGTCTCCCACGTCGTCCCGGTCACCTCGACCGACCCGGTGGACGTGCCGGACTCGCCGGTCTCGGTCCGCAGCACGTCGGCCACGTCCCCGCCCGACTGGCTGAGCTGCAGGAACCGCTCCGACGGCGTGAGCCACCCGACGCGCACCACGACGTCGGCGGCCGCGCCGGACCCCACCCCGGCGGTGGACGACGAGTTGGCCTTCCAGTCCGCCGGCAGCGCGGGTCGGCGCACCGGGAACGTCACGGACCTGGCCGCCTCGTGCAGCTTGGCCGACACGTCGACGCTGGGCGCGGTGTCCGGGTTCGACGAGGGCGCGCCGGGATCGAAGGAGCAGCCGCGGGTCACCGCCACCAGCACGCCGACGATCACCAGCAGCACGACCATGGCCCCGATCATGTCGCGCATGCCGAGACCGGCCCGCCCGGGCGGGCGCCCTCCATCCGTCACGCCCCCATACTCGCAGGCCGCCGAGATCATGCTCACTCGTGCCGGCATCCCGAAATCTGGGAGGATCGGGAGGTTCGTTGCGGGGCGACTCCGGGAGGCGGCATGACCCAGTCCACCGACCAGACGACAAACACGCGGCGGCGCGAGGAACCGGACCGCAACCTGGCGCTGGAACTGGTCAGGGTGACCGAGGCGGCGGCGATGGCGGCGGGCCGCTGGGTCGGCCGCGGCGACAAGATCGGCGGCGACGGCGCGGCGGTCGACGCCATGCGCAAGCTGATCGGCACGGTCTCCATGCGCGGCGTCGTCGTGATCGGCGAGGGCGAGAAGGACCAGGCGCCGATGCTGTTCAACGGCGAGGAGGTCGGCAACGGCGACGGGCCGGAGTGCGACGTCGCGGTCGACCCGATCGACGGGACCACGTTGATGGCCAAGGGGATGCCCAACGCCATCGCGGTGCTCGCGGCTACCGAGAAGGGTGCGATGTTCGACCCGTCCGCGGTGTTCTACATGGAGAAGATCGCGGTCGGTCCGGAGGCGGCGGATGTCGTCGACATCACCGCGCCGGTCGCCGAGAACATCCGCCGGGTGGCGCGCGCCAAGCACACGGACGTGTCGGACGTGACCGTCTGCATCCTCGACCGGGCCCGGCACGCCGACCTCGTGCGCGCGGTGCGCGAGGCGGGCGCGCGGATCCACTTCATCACCGACGGCGACGTCGCCGGCGCCATCTCCGCGGCCCGCCCGAACACCGGCGTCGACATGCTGATCGGGATCGGCGGCACGCCGGAGGGGATCATCGCCGCGTGCGCGCTGAAGTGCATGGGCGGCGCGATCCAGGCCCGGCTGTGGCCGAAGGACGACGACGAACGCCGCAAGGCCATCGACGCGGGCCACGACCTCGACCGGGTGCTCCGCACGGACGACCTGGTCAGCGGCGACAACGCGTTCTTCTGCGCGACCGGCATCACCGACGGCGACCTGCTGCGCGGTGTCCACTACCGCAGCGGCGGCTGCACCACCCAGTCGATCGTGATGCGCTCGAAGTCCGGCACGGTGCGGATGATCGACGGCTTCCACCGGCTGACGAAGCTGCGCCAGTACTCGACCGTCGACTTCGACCGGACCGAGCAGGCCACGGAGGAAACGCCCCTGCCACCGCTCCCCTGAGCGGCACCAACGATCGTCGGTACGGCTTCCTACTTTCGCGGGTGTCACCCATTCGTGACCGACGGCTACCTTCCGCAACATGTCCAGCCAGGACATGGGGCATGGAAGGAGAGAGCACGTGAAAAAGCGCTCTCTGGTCAGGGGACGTCTCACCGGCCTTCTCGCCGGCGCGGCATCCGCTCTCGCGGCGGTCGTAGTTGGGCCGTCCGCGTTCGCGGACGACGAGACCGGTGTCACGCCGATGATCGTGGGCGGCGGGGACGCCGACCAGACGTACTCGTTCATGGTGTCGCTGCAGGACGGCGGCCAGCACTTCTGTGGTGGCTCGCTGATCGACCCGGAGTGGGTCCTGACCGCCGCGCACTGCGTGCAGGGCAGCTCGCCCGACAGCGTCTCGATGCGGATCGGCAGCAACGAGTACCAGTCCGGCGGCGAGGAGGCGCAAACCTCGGAGATCGTCGTGCACCCGGGCTACGACGGCATCTCGCCGGGCAACGACGCCGCGCTGGTCAAGCTGTCGGCAGCGGCGACGTCGGCACCGGTCACGGTGGCGGGCGACGCTCCGGTGGGCACCGGGTCCCGCCTGCTCGGCTGGGGCCAGACCTGCCCGCAGCCAGGTGCCTGTGGCGCGCCGGACTTCCTGCAGCAGCTCGACGTCGAGGTCCTCGACGCGAGCGCCTGCACCGGCATCGACGGCTCGCTCGAGCTCTGCACCAGCAACCCGGGCGGCAACGCGGGCGCCTGCTACGGCGACTCGGGCGGCCCGCAGATCGTGGGCGACGGCAGCGGCTGATCGCTGGTCGGCGTCACCAGCCGCAGCGGCAACGGGGACTCCACGTGCGCGACCGGCCCGTCGATCTACACCGACGCCACGTCGTACGTGGACTGGATCGGTCAGACGACCGGGGCCTGACCGGATCCACACCGAATGCCGCATGCGGGACGCCGGCGTCCCGCATGCGGCATTCGGGCTTCGTGTAACGGTTTACGCACTCCTCCTCGTGAATGAGCAACGTCCGCCCCGCCCCAGGCGTCTTGTGGGGCAAAGGCTGGAAGGAGCCGGCACATGCGTATGCGCACGATGGTGGCCGCACTGGTTGTGGCCGGTGCCGGACTCTTGTCCGCCTGCGCCACCACCGACAACGCGGCGCCACCGCCCGCTCCCACCACGGCGCCGACCGGCACCGAGTCGACCGCCACCCCGACGAAACCGCCAGGGCCGACGAAGATGCCACCGCTGCCCAAGATCGTCGAGGCCGACGCGACGATCACGAAGACCGCCCCGCCGCCGCCCCCGCCGCCCGCGGGCGTGCCGTGCGGAGCGGGCGTCGACGCGTGCATCGACCTCTCGGCGAACAAGTCGTGGCTGCTCGCGAACGGCAAGGTCGTGCTCGGCCCGGTGCCGATCACGCACGGCCGGCCCGGCCACCGGACCCCGCCCGGCACCTTCCACGTGGGCTGGAAGGACATCGACCACCTCAGCAGCGAGTTCGACAACGCGCCGATGCCGTACTCGGTGTTCTTCAACGGTGGGATCGCGTTCCACCAGGGCAGCCTGAGCGACCTCTCGCACGGCTGCATCCACCTCTCGATGTCCGCCGCGCAGACGTACTACGAGGGCCTGCAGGTCGGCGACACCGTCCAGGTCGTGTCGTAGTAGCAACCGAACTTCCCGCTGTCGCGTGAGTTACTGGTGACAAGCGACACGAACGCCGACTCGCACGGCTGCGTGCACCTGACGACGGCCGCGTGTTCTTCGCGCGCCTGCAACCGGGTGAGATCGTGCAGGTACTGCCGTAGGTTTGGCGGTGTGGCGGTGCTCGCCGAGCTGACGATGGCCGTGCACTTCGCGGTGCTGGCCTACATCGTGCTGGGTGCGTTCCTGGCGTGGCGCTGGCCGCGGTCGATCTTCGTGCACCTGCCGTTCGCGCTGTGGGGCCTCGGCATCGCGACGCTGGGCTTCGGGTGCCCGCTCACCCTGCTGGAGGACGCGCTACGCGACCGCGAGACGGGCCCGGGCTTCATCGAGCGCTACCTCGACGGCGTCCTCTACCCGGACGGCTACCTCGCCCTGACCCGCGTGCTGGCCGCGGCCCTGGTGGTCACCGGCTACACGGGCACGGTCCTGCGCTGGCACCGCGGGCGCCAGCACGTCGGCTGACATCGCCGGCGGCCGGGACTCGCCCATCCGCGATCCGTCACTCCGGCTCGGGGGCACCACCGCCGACGGCGCGTTCGTATGCGCGCAACGTGCCGACCACCACCTGCCGCTCCCGCGCGGACAGCGGTGCCAGCGCCTCCCGCCACGCGGGCGCGCCCCTGGCCAGCCACGCCTCGATCGACGGGCGGCGGGCCTCGGCGATGCTCACGATCCGCCGCCTGCGGTCGGCGTCGTCCTCCTGCCGGTCCAGCACGCCCTTTCGGCTCAGCTCACCGACCATCAGGCTCACCGTCGTCGGCGCGACCTCCAGCCGCACGGCCAGCTCGTTCACCGTCATCGGCCCGTCGAACAAGAGGTAGGACAGCAGCGACAGGTGTCGGGGCGCGAGCGCGAGCGCCTCGAGCTCCGGCGGCACCCCGATCCGCTTGACCCGGCCGACCATGCGCGGCATGAGCAGCAGCATCGCCCGGACCGCGTCGTCGACGCCCAGCTCGGCCGCGCCGTCGTCCGTTGACATCCGCCACCACCCACATTAGCGTTATTAGTAACGATTATTTGCTTTCAAAGCAAACCTTGGCTCAGGCTCATATTAACGAGGGGGACGCCGTGTCCGACTTCAACGCGCAGGTCATCGCCGAGTTCCGGGCGAACGGGGGTGCCGTCGGCGGCCCGTTCGAGGGCGCCCCGCTCGTCCTGCTCACCACCGCCGGCGCGCGCACCGGGCGCCCGCACACCAACCCCGCGGTCCACCTGCGCGACGGCGGCCGCTACCTGGTCTTCGCCTCGAACGCGGGCGGCCCGAACAACCCTGCCTGGTACCACAACATGCTGGCGAGCCCGCGGGTCACGGTCGAGATCGGCACCGGAACGGGCGAGGTCACGATCGTCGCCGCGCGGGCGGTCCCGCTCACCGGCGACGAGCGCGACCGCTGCTGGGAGCTCCAGTGCTCGATCGACCCGGCCTTCCGCGCCTACGAGGCGCGGACCACCAGGACGATCCCGGTGATCGCGCTGCACCCGCTGGACCTGTCCGCCGACCCGGCGCGCGCCCGGATGGTCGGCCAGCAGCTGCGCCGCCACCACGACGACCTGCGGGCCGATCTGCTGCGCCTGCGGACCGAGCTCGACGGCGCGGGCGCCGGACCGGCGCCGGACGTGGCCGAGCAGCTGCGCCGACGCTGCCTCATCTTCTGCTACGGCCTGCAGCTCCACCACACCAGGGAGAACGGCGCGTTCACCGCGTTCGAGGACCACCTTCCGGAGCTGCGCCCGGCGATCGCGCGGCTGCGTGCCGAACACCGCGACGTCGAGGAGGCGCTGGCCGGCTTCGAAGCCACCCTGACGTCCGGCGACACCGACGCGGCCGCCCTGCGGGCCGAGCTCGACCGGGTGGTCGAGGGGCTCGAGCGGCACTTCGCCTACGAGGAGCAGGAACTGGTTACCGCGGTCAGCTGACGTCGCTGGAGTGGCCCGGGAACAGGTGCGCCTCCGGGTCGAGCGCCACCGCGATGTTGTTCACGGCGGTCGCCGCCTCGCCGAAGCCAGTCGCGATCAGCTTCACCTTGCCCGGGTACGCCGCGATGTCGCCGGCCGCGTAGATCCCTTCCCGCGCCGTCCTCATCGTCGTGTCCACCGCCACCGCGCGGCGGGTGATCTCCAGGCCCCACGACTCGATGGGCCCGAGGTCGGCGGTGAAACCCAGCGCCGCCACCACGGTCTGCGCCGGCAGCACCACCGACTCCTGCCCCGGGTCGGCCTTCACCTCGAGCTCGACCTCCGCGAGCCGGTCGTCCGCGTCGCCGCGGAGCTCGACCACCTGCGCGTCGGTGATGATCGGCACGCCGAGCTCGCGCACCTGCCGCACGGTGGCGGCGAACGCGCGGAACTTGTTGCGCCGGTGGACCAGCGTGACGCTGTGCGCGATCGGGTGCAGCGACAGCGCCCAGTCGAAAGCCGAGTCGCCGCCGCCGACGATCACCACGTCCTGGTCGCGCAGCGCCTCGAGCTCGGGCACGAAGTTGACCACGCCGCGGCCGAGCCAGCCGTCGCCGGCCGGCAGCGGGCGCGGGGTGAACTCACCCATGCCCGCCGTGATGAGGATCGCACCGGCCCGCACGACGGCACCGCCGTCCAGCCCGACCTCGAACTGTCCGTCCACTTCGGACAGCGTGCGGGCGCGGCGGCCCAGCAGGTAGGTCGGCTTGAACTGGTTCGCCTGCTCGACCAGCGCCGCGACCAGGTCTCGACCGAGGACCGTGGGAAAGCCGGCCACGTCGAAGATCTTCTTCTCCGGGTACATCGCGGTGACCTGCCCGCCCGCCTCCGGCAACGAGTCCACCACCGCGGTGCTCAGCTCGCGGAAACCGGCGTAGTACGCGGCGAACAGCCCGGTCGGGCCGGCGCCGACGATCAGCAGGTCGACTTCGGACGGTGTCTCGGCGGAGCTCATGCACACCTACCTAGTGGAGAGTGGCCAGCACCACCACAAGCTACCTGGGCGCGGCGCGGCACGGCAGGCCAGACTGGATACGTGAGCGAGAATCAGTTCAGGATCGAGCACGACACGATGGGCGAGGTCAAGGTTCCCGTCGACGCGCTGTGGCGGGCGCAGACCCAACGCGCGGTGGAGAACTTCCCCATCTCCGGTCGCGGGCTCGAGCGCACGCAGATCCGCGCGCTCGGCCTGCTGAAGGCCGCCGCGGCCCGGGTCAACCAGCGCCTCGGGGTGCTGGAGGCCGACCTCGCCGAGGCCATCGCCGGCGCCGCGGAGGAGGTCGCCGGCGGGCGGTACGACGCCGAGTTCCCGATCGACGTGTTCCAGACCGGCTCGGGCACCTCGTCGAACATGAACGCCAACGAGGTCATCGCCACGCTCGCGTCCCGGAGTCTGGGACGCGACGTGCACCCGAACGACCACGTCAACGCGTCCCAGTCGTCCAACGACACCTTTCCCACGACCATCCACGTCGCGGCCACGGAGGCGCTGGCCGGGGACGTGCTGCCCGCGCTGGACCACCTCGCGTCGACCATCGAGCGGCGGGCCGGCGAGTGGTCGGACGTCGTGAAGTCGGGCCGGACGCACCTGATGGACGCGGTGCCGGTGACGCTCGGCCAGGAGGCGGGCGCGTGGGCGGCGCAGGTCCGGTACGGCATCGAGCGGCTCGAGTCGTGCCTGCCCCGGCTGGGAGAGCTGCCCATCGGCGGCACGGCGGTGGGCAGCGGTCTCAACGCGCCCAACGGTTTCGGCGCGGCGGTCGCCGCCGAGCTCGCCACGCTCACCGGCCTGCCGCTCACCGAGGCACGCGACCACTTCGAGGCGCAGGCCGCGCAGGACGGCGTGGTCGAGGCGTCCGGCCAGCTCCGCACGGTCGCGGTCTCCCTGTACAAGATCGCCAATGACGTGCGGTGGCTGGGTTCCGGCCCGCGCGCCGGGTTCGCCGAGCTGGCGCTGCCGGACCTGCAACCGGGGTCGTCGATCATGCCGGGCAAGGTCAACCCGGTCATCTGCGAGGCCACGATGATGGTGGTGGCGCAGGTGATCGGCAACGACGCGGCAGTGGCTTTCGCCGGCAGCCAAGGGAACTTCCAGCTCAACGTGATGCTGCCGGTGATCGCCAGGAACGTCCTGGAGTCCGCGCGGCTCATCGCGGCGGTCTCGACCCTGTTGGCGGACAAGGTGTTCGACGGGGTCGAGGCCGATGTGGAGCGTCAGCGCGAGTACGCCGAGTCGTCGCCGTCGATCGTGACGCCGCTCAACCGGTACCTCGGGTACGAGGAGGCGGCGTCGATCGCGAAGCAGTCGTTGAAGGAGCGCAGGACGATCCGCGACGTGGTGCTGGAGCGCGGGCACGTCGACGCCGGCAAGCTCACGCTCGCACAGCTGGACGAGGCGCTGGACGTGCTGCGGATGGCACGCGGCGGCTGAGCCCGAGCACGCAGCCCACCGCCACGACCACGGCGCCGCCCACGGCCACCGCGGTCAGCTCCTGGCGTCCCAACGCGACGGACGCGACGAGGCCGGCGACCGGCATCAGCCCGATCAGGACGCCGACCCGGTCCGCGCCCAGCCGCGCCACGCCCGTGTACCAGAACACGAACGCCACCGCGGTGACCACCGACCCGAGCACGAGCATCGCGGTCGCCTCGGCGGCCGTCGGCGCGGGCCAGGCGGCGCTGCCCCGGGTGACGGTCGACAGTGCCGCGCCGCCGACGGCCGCGCCCACGCAGGACCAGAACGACGCCCCGACCGCCCCCAGCCGCGCCACCACACCCACGCCGCCGAGCGTGAACAGCACCTCGCACGCGACGACCAGGGCGGCGAGCGCGAGCCCCGGCCCGTGCCACGAGCCGCCGCCGGAGAGCACGACGACCCCGGCCGCGACGAGCAGCCCCCCGGCGAGCGCCCCCCGCGCGGGCCGCCTGCCCATGAGGGCGGGCGCGGCGACGGCGAGCACGAGCGGGCTGGCCCCGAGCATCGCCGCGACGAAGCCCGGGGTGGCGTACCGCTGCGCGACCAGGATGGCGGCGTTGAACCCGAGCATGCCTGCGCCGACCATGACCGTGAGCCCCGGGAGGTCGCGCCCGCTCGGCACCGGAACCCGCCCGCGCAGCCACAGGAGGAGCAGCGCCGCGCCGACGGCGTAGCGGACGGCCTGCCCGCTGAGGACGGGGTAGCCGTCGAGCAGCCCCGTGACGGGCACGGACGCGCCGACGCACACGGAGGCCAGTGCCGCCATCCCGGTGGCCCGCTTGACGGAGATGTCCATGCCGCTGAGCATCGCGCCACGGGTGGCCCAGAAGTAAGCTCCACTTCGATGACACCGAACTGGACCACATTGCGCGAGATCCTCCTGCCGGTCACCGGCGGCCGGGGCCGGCGGGTCGAGTCCGCGCTGCGTGCGGCCGTCCGTGGCGGCCAGCTCGCGCCGGGCATCCGGCTGCCGTCCAGCCGCGACCTCGCCGCGCAGCTCGGCGTCGCGCGAGGGACGATCACCGCCGCGTACGGGCAGCTGGTCGCCGAGGGCTACCTGGTCAGCAGGCGCGGGTCGGGCACGACGGTCGCGGCGGCACTCGGTCACCCGGCGGCGCCTCCGCAGCCGGCGCCACCCCCGGCGTCGTGGCGGTTCGACCTGCGGCCGGGCATCCCGGCGCTGGCCGCGTTCCCGCGGGCCGAGTGGGTGGCCGCGACCCGGGCGGCGCTCGCCGACCTGCCGGACGAGGCGCTCGGCTACCCCGATCCCGCGGGCCTGGCCGAGCTGCGCGCCGAGCTCGCCGGCTACCTGGGCCGGGTCCGCGCGGTGGCCGCGTCCGCCGACGACGTCGTCATCACCCACGGCGGCGCCGAGGCGCTGTCGGTGCTCGCGCACGCGCTGCTGGCGAGCGGTCACCGGGACATCGCGGTCGAGGAGCCCGGGCATCCGGGTCAGGCGGACCTGTTGCGTGCCAACGGCCTCCGCCCGGTACCCGTCCAGGTGGACGGTGCGGGCATCGTCGTCGACGCGCTGGCCGCGACGCGCTGCCGCGCGGTCGTGGTGACCGCGGCGCACCAGTTTCCGCTAGGCGTGGCGCTGCACCCCGACCGCCGCCGTGCCCTGCTGACCTGGGCCCGCGACCGCGCGGGCGTGATCGTCGAGGACGACTACGACGCCGAGCACCGCTACGACCGCCCCGCCCTGCGCGCGATGCAGGCCATGGACCCGGCGCACGTCGCGTACCTGGGCAGCGTCAGCAAGACCCTCGCGCCCGCGCTCCGGCTCGGCTGGCTCGTCCTCCCGCCCGCGCTGCGCGCCGAGACGGTGGAACGCAAGCGCCTGACCGACCTCGGTTGCTCGCCGCTGCCGCAGGCCGCGTTCGCGGGACTCCTGCGCACCGGTGGCTACGACCGCCACCTGCGCCGAACCCGGGCGCTGTACCGGCAACGCCGCGACGCCCTGCTGTCCGCCGTGGCCGCGCACCTGCCGGCGTGGCACCCGGTGGGCGTTGCGGCGGGCCTGCACGTGGTCCTCCGCCTCCCGGCGTCCCTCGACGACGCCGCCGTCCAGCGACGGCTGGCCGAGCGAGGCATCCACGCCCCGGCCCTGTCGACCTACACCCGCGGTGGCGCCGGCGCGCCCTACCCCGGCCTGGTCCTGGGCTACGCGGCCACCTCGCCGGACCGCCTGCGCGCGGCCGTGCGGGAGATCGCGCTCACCGTGTGACCCGCGCCCGCACGGCGAGCAACGCCAGCGCGAGCGGCACCGGCCCCAGCACCACATCATCAGGTTGACGTCCCCGCGCCACTCCGGTTGCCGGGGCCGGTGGCCCTGGAACGGCGCCGCCGGCCCGATCGACGACGCCGCGCCGAACACGGTCCGCGCCGCGGTGACCGTCCCGAACCGGGCGGCCAGCGTGACCCGGCTCCTCGCGGTCGAGGTGCTCGAGGCGGCCGTCGGTACCGGCCGCCCGGACTCCGGGGCAGTCCGCGATCGGGCCGCGTCGGCAGGTCGACCAGTCGGGGACGAGGTCCGGGGGTGAGCCGGCGCTCCACGAGCGGCGTGCTGTCGGTGGGCGGGGGCATGATGGCGTCGTGTTGCTCGCAGATGTCGTACAGACCTCCGCGGCCGTGTCGGCCACGCGGTCCCGGCTGGCCAAGGTGGAGGCGCTCGCCGGCCTGCTCCGGCGGGCCGGGGACCAGGTGCGGACCGTCGTCGGTTTTCTCGCCGGGGCGCCTCGGCAGGGGCGGATCGGGGCGGGGTGGCGCACGCTCGTCGAGCTCGACGTGCGGCCCGCGGACGAGCCGTCGCTCACCGTGGCGCGGGTCGACCGGGCCTTCGACGAGATCGGCGCGACGTCCGGCAAGGGGTCGGCGCAGCGGCGGACCGAGCTTCTCCAAGAGCTGTTCGGCGCGGCCACCGTCGGCGAGCAGCGGTTCCTCATGCACCTGCTCACCGGGGAGCTTCGGCAGGGCGCCCTCGAAGGGGTCATGCTCGACGCCGTCGCCGCGGCGGCCGAGGTCGGCAGGGAGCCGGTGCGGCGGGCATTCATGCTCTCCGGCCGGCTCGCGGACACCGCCGAGGCCGCGCTCCGGCGCGGCGAGGCGGCGCTCGGCGAGTTCGGGCTCGAGATCGGCCGGCCGATCCGGCCGATGCTCGCCTCGCCGGGCGAGACGCTCGACGAGGCCATGGGCGGCCCGCCGGTCGTCATCGAGTACAAGCTCGACGGCGCCCGCATCCAGGTGCACAAGGACGGCGCCGACGTCCACATCTACACCCGCACCTTGCGCGAGATCACCAGGTCCGTGCCCGAGCTGGTCGAGCTGGTGCGCGGCCTGCCGGCCGTCACGACCGTGCTGGACGGGGAGACCCTGGCGCTCAACGACGACGGCCGGCCGCGACCGTTCCAGGAGACGATGAGCCGGTTCGGCGCCACCAGCGATCGCGAGCTGCTGCTCCACCCGTACTTCTTCGACTGCGTCCACCTCGACGGGCAGGACCTCGTCGACGCCCCGCTGCGCGACCGCAACAAGGCCCTGCACAAGGCGGTCGGCGACGCGCTCGTCATCCCCGGCGCCATCGAGCCGACCCGGGAGGAAGCCGAGCAGGTGCTGGCCGACGCGCTCGACAAGGGGCACGAGGGCGTCGTCGTCAAGGAGCTCGACTCCACCTACCAGGCGGGCCGCCGCGGCAAGGCCTGGCGCAAGATCAAACCGGTGCACACGCTGGACCTGGTCGTACTCGCGGCCGAGTGGGGGCACGGGCGGCGCACCGGGTTCCTGTCCAACCTCCACCTCGGCGCCCGCGACCCCGACGGCGGAGCGCCGATCATGGTCGGCAAGACCTTCAAGGGGCTCACCGACGAGCTGCTCGCGTGGCAGACCACGGAGTTCCCCAAGTACGAGGTCCACCGCACCGAATGGGCCGTGCACCTGCGCCCGCACCTCGTCGTCGAGATCGCGCTCGACGGCGTGCAGGTCAGCTCCCGCTACGACGGCGGCGTCGCGCTGCGCTTCGCCAGGGTCGTGCGCTACCGGCCGGACAAGGAGCCACCCGAGGCCGACACCATCGACGCGGTCCGTGCCATGCTGACTCGACCGTCCACAAAGGACAACCAGTGAGCGGCCAGGTCGTGTCTCGTGGATCTTGGTCGATGGGGTTCGTGATCCAGATGTCTCCTGGCAAGGCGGCGGTAGGTCGCGCATACCGGGTTGTACTCGGGCCTTCCGACAACGCGGCCAGGGGACAGCTGGGCGCGAATACCACGATCCAAGATCCACGAGACATGGCCTAGTGTCGCGTGATCCTGTTCCTTTGCGTCCGCTGTGGATCAACGTGGTTCCTGGCAAGGCGGAGGAAAGCCGCTCGTACTGGATGTACTTGGGTTTTTCTCCAACGCAGCCAGGGGCCGCGTTGGCCGCAGCGGCGTAAAGGTTTCAGGGTCACGCGACACTAGCCTCGGCCGATGGAGCACAACCCCGCGGCCGAGAGCCGCAAGGCCGGCGACCGCCGCTCGGTCTTCGACCGCTTCGTCGAGCACACCCACCGCCGGGCCAGCCAGGCTCCCTTCTTCGTGATCTGCGCCGGCATCGTGGTCATCTGGCTGGTCAGCGTCCCGCTCTGGACCGACCTCAAGGCCTGGCAGACGGCCATCCACACGGTCGCGAGCATCTTCACACTGCTCATCGTCGTCCTGCTCGAGAACACCGGACGCCGCGCCGAGGAGGCCGCGCAGGAGAAGCTCAACGTCATCGCCTTGGCACTCGCCGCGCTCGTGGAGTCCGGCGCCCGCGCCGACCCCGAGCCGCCGGAGGCCACCACCGCGCTCCGCGAGGCGGTCGGCCTGGAAGAACGGCATTAGGCTCGACGGCGTGCGCTTCCTCAACGACACGCCGCCGGCCTACGACCTCACCTACGACGACGTCTTCCTGGTGCCCGGCCGCTCGTCGGTCGAGTCCCGCTTCGACGTCGACCTGTCCACATCGGACGGAACGGGGACGACGGTTCCCGTGGTGGTGGCCAACATGACCGCGGTCGCCGGCCGGCGGATGGCCGAGACAATGGCCCGCCGCGGCGGGCTCGTCGTGCTGCCGCAGGACGTCGACCCCGAGGTCGTGGCCGACATCGTCGCCTGGGTGAAGTCGCGGCACACCGTCTGGGACACGCCGCTCGTGCTCACCCCCGGCGACGCCGTCGCCGACGCGCTCAACCTCCTGCCCAAGCGCGCGCACGGCGCCGTGGTCGTGGTCGACGAGGACGGCCGCCCGGTCGGCGTCGTCGACGAGGCCGCGTGCCTCGGCGTCGACCGCTTCACCCGGGTGTCCGAGGTCGCCGACCCCGACCTGCTGACCATGCCCATCGGCACACCACCCCGCGAGGTGTTCGACCGGCTGCACGGCCGCACCGCCCGGATCGCCGTCGGCGTGGACGACCACGGCCGGCTCGCCGGCGTCCTCACCGAGGTCGCCGCGCTGCGTGCGGGGCTCTACCGGCCCGCGGTCGACCAGGGCGGCCGGCTGCGGGTGGCCGCGGCGATCGGTGTGAACGGCGACGTCGCCGCCAAGGCGAAGGCCCTGCTCGAGGCCGAGGTGGACACGCTCGTCGTGGACACCGCGCACGGCCACCAGGAGAAGATGCTCACCGCCCTCGAGGCCGTCCGCGGCACCGGCCCGGACGTGCCGGTTGTGGCGGGCAACGTCGTGACCGCCGGCGGCGTCCGCGACCTCGTCGAGGCCGGCGCCGACGTGGTCAAGGTCGGCGTCGGGCCGGGAGCCATGTGCACCACCCGGATGATGACCGGCGTCGGCCGCCCGCAGTTCTCCTCCGTGCTCGAGTGCGCCCGCCAGGCCCGCGCGCTGGGCAAGAGCGTCTGGGCCGACGGCGGCGTCCGGCACCCCCGCGACGTCGCGCTGGCGCTGGCCGCCGGCGCCTCCAGCGTGATGGTCGGCTCCTGGTTCGCCGGCACCTACGAGTCACCCGGCGACCTGCAGCGCGACGAGCACGGCCAGCCCTACAAGGAGTCCTTCGGCATGGCCTCCAAGCGCGCGGTGAGCGCCCGCACGCGCGGCGACGGCGCGTTCGACCGGGCCCGCAAGGCGCTGTTCGAGGAAGGCATCTCCACGTCCCGCATGCGCCTGGACCCCAACGCGCCGAGCGTCGAGGACCTCCTGGACTCGATCTGCTCGGGGGTGCGCTCCGCCTGCACCTACGCCGGCGCCACGACCCTCGAGGAGCTCCACTCGAAGGCCGTGGTCGGCACCCAGTCCGCGTCCGGCTTCGCCGAAGGAGCACCCCTGCCCCGCGGCTGGTGACCTACCGGACGCGCTGCGCGGGGATCCGCACCGGCGCCGCGGCCGGGGCGCGGAACCGCAGCGGCAGCAGCACGATCTGGCCCAGCAGGATCAGCTCGAGCACGAACAGCATCCGCTGGAACAACCCGTTCAGCTCTCGCAGCATCTCCGGCATCACGCCGAAGTGGCTGGTCATGAACAGGGCCAGCACGGCCGAGGTGACGATCACGTTGGCGTACAGCCACTTCCGGTACCGGGCCTGGTAGCCCACGCCGGTCAGCTGGCGCGCCACCAGGAACGCCGCGATCGGCACGCAGAAGAACACCACGCCCGCGGCGTACCGGTGGATCTGCGCCGAAGTGGACAGTGACTCGCCGAGGTCGGTCCGGAAGACCGCCGCCAGCAACGAGCCGAGAACGGCCAGACCCAACGCGAACCGCAGCAACCCGCTGCCCAGCAACCGGATCGCGGCCAGTCCTGCCATCACCCCGATGCCGGCGACGGCCATGCACATCAGTGCCGCCTCGAACATCCAGCCGACCTTCGGCACGAACACGTAGTCGGACATGGTCGTGTTCAGGATGCTCATCCGGTCCCAGGCGGTGACCGTCAGGTTGGTCATGAACAACGCCGAGAGCACGATGCCCGCGAGGCCGAGGCGCACGGCGAAGACGGAGGGACTCGGGGCGGCGATGCGGACGCGGAGCGGCGCCCGCTCCTGGGTCGGCTCGAGGTAGGTGGTCACGAGATAAACGCTCTCGTGCCGGGCCTTCCCGAACCATCCGGGAAACTCCCGACTTCACCCGGGGGCTACCCCTACCAGCCTTACCAGGGACGGGCGCCGCGCGTGATCGACTCGGCGGCTCAGCTCGCGTGGTCCTCCAGCATCTCGGTGACCAGCGCCGCGATCGGCGAGCGCTCCGACCGGGTCAGGGTCACGTGCGCGAACAGCGGGTGGCCCTTGAGCTTCTCGATGACCGCCGCGATGCCGTCGTGCCGGCCGACCCGCAGGTTGTCCCGCTGCGCCACGTCGTGGGTGAGCACCACCCGCGACCCGGTGCCGAGCCGGGACAGCACGGTCAGCAGCACGTTGCGCTCCAACGACTGCGCCTCGTCGACGATCACGAACGAGTCGTGCAGCGAGCGGCCGCGGATGTGGGTCAGCGGCAGCACCTCGAGCATGCCGCGGTCGAGCACCTCGTCGATCACGGCCTTGCTGACCAGCGCGCCGAGGGTGTCGAACACCGCCTGCGCCCACGGCTGCATCTTCTCGGTCTCCGAGCCGGGCAGGTAGCCGATCTCCTGGCCGCCGACCGCGTACACCGGCCGGAACACCACGACCTTGCGGTGCAGCCCGCGCTCCATGACCGCCTCGAGGCCGGCGCACAGCGCGAGTGCCGACTTGCCGGTGCCGGCGCGGCCGCCGAGCGAGACGATGCCGACCTCCTGGTCGAGCAGCAGGTCGAGCGCGACCCGTTGCTCGGCGGAGCGGCCGTGCAGGCCGAACGCCTCCCGGTCACCGCGGACCAGCTGAACCTGCTTGTCCTTGGTGACCCGGCCGAGCGCGCTCGCCGATGCCGCGATGAGCCGCAGGCCCGTGTTGGTCGGGAACTCGCCGCCGGACTCGATGCCGTAGGACGCGAGGTCGATCTCGCCGTCCTTGAACAACGCGTCCAGCGCCTCGCCGGGCACCTCGACGTCGGCCATCCCGGTCCAGCCGGACGGGGTGACCTCCTGCGCGCGGTACTCGTCGGCCTCCAGACCGACCGCCGCGGCCCGCACCCGCAGCGGGATGTCCTTCGTGACCAGCGCCACGCCCTGGGTCTCGGCGGCCAGGTTCAACGCGCAGGCGAGGATCCGGGCGTCGTTGGAGTCGGCCCGGAAACCGGCCGGCAGGACGCCGGGGTCGGAGTGGTTGAGCTCTACGTGGAGAGTGCCGCCCACGGTTCCGATGGGGATCGGCTTGTCCAGCCGGCCGTGTCGTTGCCGCAGGTCATCGAGCAGTCTGAGCGCCTCCCTGGCGAACCAGCCGAGCTCCGGGTGGTGTCGCTTGCCCTCGAGCTCGCCGATGACGACGAGTGGAAGGACGACGGCGTGCTCGGCGAACCTTGTCACCGCCCACGGGTCGGAGAGCAGCACTGACGTGTCGAGAACGTAGGTACGGCGCTGGTCACCCGGGCCTCCTGAGGAACGCGAAGCGGTCACGGCAACTCCCACGCGAACGCGACACCCACGTTCGCTCCTCGTAGGGCCAGGCACCCACCCAGGCTGGACGATCAGGTCAGCGTCTCGACCTCCTCGACGCCGACCGCGTCGCCCACGAGGGCCGGGTGCCGGCCCTCTCGATCGTCACCATCACGACCTGGGCCTCCCGGAACGGGCCGCGTGGGCGCGACCCGTCACTTCGGACGCTACCCGCGGTCGCCGCTACCCGACAGGCAGCCACGCAGGTGATTTTCGGTTCGTGACGCACGTGCAGATGCAGAATCCGGCTACTCGGAGTGATCATCACCGCTGACCTGGGGCATCCGCCGTCCGGGCGACCCCAACCGGCCACTCAAGGCTCCCGTACGCCGCTGACCAGGCACAACCCGCTGCCAACCGTTTGCGCGCCGATCACACAGCAGCACCGTTTAATCACCCCGAAAACCAGAAGTGGTGAACATGCCGAAATCTGTAACACGATGGAGTATCTGGCAACGCGGAGCCATTCGTTTCCGAGTAACTTTGTCCCGACGGAGTGCAAAGAACGGACCCCGTGCAGTTTCCCGAAACCCCATTGTCGAAGGAGATGGAAACGTGCTGAAGAAGGTTGGCGTTGTCGCCGCTGCCGCCATCGGACTGTCCATGATCGCCGCCCCGGCGATGGCCACCGCGGACCCGATGGACCTGCCAGGCATGGTGGAGCCGGGTAGCTACCCGACGTTCGGGGACGCGTACAACACGTTCATCCTCGGCGGTGGCGCTCTGGGCTACGGTGCCGCTTCCCTGGTGGCCGGCGCCTACACCGGTATCGCCACCACCCCGGCGCTGATCGCCCACTCGTTCGCGGACTGATTTTTCCGCGCAACAAATAATGCGAGGACTCGGGATTAATTCCCGAGTCCTCGCATTTTCATGAGCCGAACCGGCGGTGCCGAATCGCGTAGTCGCGCAGCGCCCGCAGGAAGTCGGTGCGCCGGAAGTCGGGCCAGTAGGCCTCGCAGAACCAGAACTCGGAATGCGCGGACTGCCAGAGCAGGAATCCGGACAGCCGTTGTTCACCGGAGGTTCGGATGACGAGGTCCGGGTCTGGCTGCCCCGAGGTGTAGAGGTGCTCGGCGATGTGGTCGACGTCGAGGACCTCGACCAGCTCCTCGATCGTCGTGCCCTCCTCGGCGTGCTGCTGGAGGAGCTTGCGGACCGCGTCGGCGATCTCCCGGCGGCCGCCGTAGCCGACCGCGATGTTGACCTCCATGCCGGTGCGACCCTCGGTCCGCCGGGCCGCCGCGACCAGCCGGGTGGCGGACTCGTCGGGCAGCACGTCCAGCGCCCCGATGATCCGCAGCCGCCAGGGGTTGCCCACCTCGGCGAGCTCGTCGACGACGTCGCCGATGACCTCGAGCAGCGTCGCCACCTCCTGCGCCGACCGGTTGACGTTGTCGGTCGACAGCAGCCAGAGCGTGACCAGCTCGACATCGGCCTCGCGGCACCACGTCAGCAGCTCGGCGATGCGGGTGGCGCCGACCCGGTGGCCGTCGTTGACGTCGGTGAACCCGGCCTCGCGCGCCCACCGCCTGTTGCCGTCCAGCACGACACCCACGTGGCGCGGGTGCCGGCCGGCCGCCTGCTGGATGAGCCGCTTGTCGTAGAGGCCGTAGACGAACTTGGCAGCTTTCTTGCGGAACCTCCGCCAGCTTGCACTCACGTCCCCGCAGGGTACGCCGCCGGGTCGGGCCGGGCGCGGCACGCGCTGGATGAGGGCACAATCGAGGTATGCAGCGAACCGAGATCGACCCGCGCTGGCAGGACCTGTCGGTGATCGAGCGGCTGGTCCGCGAGTCGCGGACGGTCGCGGTCGTGGGTCTGTCCGGCAACCCCGGCCGGCCGAGCTTCGGGGTGGCCCGGTACCTGCGGCAGGCCGGGCTGCGGATCTTCCCGGTCAACCCCGCGCTGTCGTCGTGGCAGGGCCTGCCGGCGTACGCGACGCTGGCCGACCTGCCCGAGCCGGTGGACATCGTGGACGTCTTCCGGCGGCCCGAGCACGTGCCGGACATCGCCCGCGAGGCCGTCTCGGCAGGGGCCGGCGCGCTGTGGCTGCAGCTGGGGGTGATCAGCGAGGAGGGCGCGGCGCTCGCCGCCGCCGGTGGCCTCGACGTGGTGATGGACCGGTGCCTCGCGGTCGAGCACCGCGAGGTGGTCGGCTGGTCGTGACTGAGTTCACAGCGGCTCCGGCCACAACCTACGGTCCCGTAACCTGGGCTCTGTGCCTGCCGCGACGCTGAACCCACCGCCTGCCCAGCACACGAAGCCGCGCATGCGCGGCGTGATCCACTACTGGTCGTTCCTGGTGTCCGTGGCCACCGGTGCCACGCTGATCTCGGTGGCCGCGTCGACCGTGTCCGCCACCGCGGGCTGGGCGACGGCCGTCTACGGCGCGACGGTGCTCGGGCTGTTCGGGGTGAGCGCGCTGTACCACCGGCGCTGGTGGGTGAGCCTGCGCGTGCGGGCGTGGATGAAGCGCCTCGACCACTCGATGATCTTCATCTTCATCGCCGGCACGTACACCCCGTTCTCCTTGCTGGCCATGCCGAAGCCGACGGGTTACGTCGTCCTGTCGGTGGTGTGGGGCGGCGCGGTCCTGGGCGTGGGGCTGAAGCTGCTGTGGCCGCACGCCCCGCGCTGGCTGGGGACGCCGATCTACATCGCCCTGGGCTGGGTGGCCGTGTTCGTGCTGCCGGACCTGCTCACGTATGCCGGCGTCGCGGCCTTCGTGCTGATCCTGGTGGGCGGCTTGTTCTACACGCTCGGCGCGGTCTTCTACGCGACCCGCTGGCCCAACCCGTGGCCGAAGGTGTTCGGCCACCACGAGTTCTTCCACGCGGCAACGGTCCTGGCCGCGCTCTCCCACTACATCGCGATCTGGCTGGCCATGTACGCCTAGCTGCGGTTTTACTGGTGTCGCTCCCTGCCAGGCCGCCCCCAGGCCGTCTCACGCAGCGGCCTGCGCTTGCTCGGTAAGGAAGCCGTCGATCGCACGCCGAGTCCTCTCATGGCTGGTCGGCATGAGGTGGGTGTAGACGCGGAGCGTGAAGCCGGGATCGCTGTGGCCGAGGTACTGAGCCAGTGCCTTGACCGACTCGCCGGCATCCAGCAGTACCGACGCGAACAGGTGGCGGAGCGCGTGCATGCCGTGCTCCCGCGTCGACCCGGTGGCCGCCGGCCTCGACTACAGCGGCACCGACCGCGTCTTGCCGCGCTTCGGCGGGGCGAACACCGGCTTGTTCTCGACGAGCCGGACTTGCCGAACAACGTTGACCACCTCGGCCTCGCGATCGATGTCGTCCGGCGAGAGCCCGAACACCTCACCCTGGAACGGCGAAGCTACGGCAAGCTGGGAAGGCGACAGGTCGTCCGGTCGCGATCGTGGACAACAACAGCAAACCGCCATTGCGGTGTACCTACTCCGGCGTGGGCTTGACAAGTTTGTGGACCTAGTTAGGAATGCGCGAGTTAGAGCCATCGCTTATGCAAATAAGTCAGGCAAGGCCGACCAATTCGCCGAACTTTTCCCCGCAGGCCATCGTCACCAGCATGGGCCAGCTTGTCTCTGCTGTCTGACTCGGGCCTCCACCCAAGGCCTTGTTGTGCAGTTTCGAGGTTTCGACAGCTCATTTGCTTATAAGGTCGACGTCAACCAGCTTCTTCCAAGCTGCCTCAACGTGCGATTCAGTAAAGAGCTGACTCTTACGCGGCGACCACGTGCTGATAGCGGCCCACGCGTCGTGACTGGTGCGACAATTCTCATACACAGAGACCCAATGCGTGCTGGCCAGCAATTCGATGGAGTACGGCCCTTCGAATCCTTCAACTATCTCCATGACAGGATCAATAATCTCACTTTGAATCTTTTTCCCAATCGACGATTCGTTGGCAAATCGCCGGGACTCATTGATTCCCTCGTCAGTGGGGCTAATCGGATCAAGTCGCTGCACCGGCGCCGTCCCATCACCGAATCCCTGCAGATAGACAGCTTCCATCTGCTGAATAAGATGGCGGACTTGATCGCTGTATGGACCGTAAAGACCTGGCTCGAATCTCAGACGCAAGTCGGGTGTTGTCAAGTGCGCGAAATACATCAGCTTCTGAATCTCAAGATGAGAGGCGCCGCTAGTTCCTTCCCAAGGTTCAACAGCCAATCTACGCGCAACATACTCTTCAATTAGCTGGATGAGAGTTGCGCGGCCCCAAGTCATCTTGAGCGACTCTGGAGATAGATTCCGCGCCGCGTTCGATGGCGTGTACAGGCGTACATCGACGTCAGGCATGGCCTGCAATTTATCGCGGATTACCTCCTCCACTTCCGGCCATGGAAGGCCTCCATTTCCAGCCCCCAACGGCGGAATAGCAATTGAGTGGATACCGAGCGATCTGATAGTCTCTATAAGATCATCTAGCCCCGATTCGATGTCACGAATTCTCGACTTGGCTCGCCAGTGCTGTTTGGTTGGAAAATTGATGACGTAACGAGGGCCAGTGCTCGAACTCAGTTCGTAGACAAACATCTTTCCCAACCGAACTTGGCCAGCCTTACATGCTGCTGCATACGCACTGAAGTTGTCTGGATACTTACGCTTGAACTGAAGCGCGATGCCCTTACCCATCACGCCTACACAGTTGACGGTGTTGACGAGGGCTTCAGTGTCCGCAGCCAGGAGGTCGCCGGCGCCTTCGGTGATCATGATCGCTCCTAGTCGTAGTAGAACATAGGTTCGACTTGATAGTGCCTGCTGCCACCGACAGAACCGAGCGCCGTACGTGCCACATGCAGCGTGACCTGCGTCTTCGCGATGACGTCAGAGATCAATTCCAGCGGTACTCGGTCGAGTACCAGCACCTCTGCTGCCCGCCGGCCAGGACGGTAGGGGTCGTCCGGCGTCTTGCTCCACATGCGCTGACACAACAGGTTGAAGTCCACGAAGTCACCTAGCCCGATCAAGTTGCGCGTAAACCTCACGTAGTTCGTCGCCGCGTTTGCATCGCTTACACACCATATTAGTCCGGAATCAATGATGGCACCAATTGAAACCCCCAGGAAAACCAATGGATCTGCGCCACCGTGGTAGTCCAGGTGACCTTTCGTCACCGCATAAAGCATCGGAGATTTTGCCGCGATGTAAAAGGGCACATGATCAGAAACGACCTTATTGCTCGGATACAGGTCGTCGGGTTGCACGTCGATGACGTCTCTTCTGGTAGCTGTTCAGCCTGAGTGACAGGTCGGCGGTGGTCGCCACCGGTGATCCACTACGGTTTTGATCATGGGGTCAGGCCGGGAAGCAGCACACGACGACGTCGTGTCGTTGTTGGCCGCCAAGGACGCCGAGATCGCGA
>NZ_WHTD01000136.1 GCF_009379765.1 Actinophytocola sp.
CGAGGACGTGATGCACGCCCTCGCCGAGCTGATGGACAACGCGACCCGGTTCTCCGCGCCGTCGGAGGAGGTGCACGTCTACGTCGAGGAGCTGCACACCGGCGTCGTGGTGACCATCGAGGACGGCGGCCTCGGGATGAAGCCGCAAGCCTTGGAACGCGCGGAGGCCGCCGTGTCGGCGAGCGCGCCGCTGGACATCGCAAAGCTGTCCGGCACCCGGCTCGGCCTCGCGGTCGTCGGCGCCCTGGCCCGCAAACACCAGCTGCACGTCTTCTTCCGGCCGTCCTCGCGGGGCGGCACGGGTGTGGTGATCCGAATCCCCAACCAGCTGATCGTCCAGCCGCGCTGGGACTCCGCGGGGACCGCTCCGCAGCCGGTGGTGCGCGAGCCGGGCGCCGCCGCGAGTGCCGAGGCGGCCGCCGGCACGGTGTCCGGCACGGCCACCGCGGTGATCGAGGACGAGCAGCGCCCGGTGCTGCCGAAGCGCCCTCGCGGGCACACGCTGGCCGCCGCGACCCGGGCCGCCGAGCCGGACGAACCGCGGCCCGCCCGCCCCAGCACCGACCTCGGTGCGCGGTTCAGCGCCTTCCACCAAGGAAGCCGTGCCGGCCAGACCGGCGACAACGGTCCGTCCGCCCCTCTGGAGGATGAATCCCGATGACCACGACGAACGCGAACCTCGAGTGGTTGCTGGAAAACCTGCTGACCAACACCCGCGGAGCCGCGCACGCGCTGGTGCTGTCCCGGGACGGGCTCAAGCTCTGCCACACTCGCGGACTGACCATGGACAAGGCCGACCAGCTCTCCGCGATCTCCGCGGGGGTCCAGGCACTGTCCCAAGGGGCGTCGGTCGAGTTCGGTGACGGCTCCGGCGGCGTGCGCCAGTCGATGACGGAGTTCCACGGCGGCATCCTGTTCATCGTCGAGGCGGGCGAGGGCGCCCATCTCGCGGTGCTCGCCACCGAGGACGCCGATGTCGGCCTCATCGGGCACAACATGAACGAGCTGGTCGAGCAGATCGGCGAGTTCCTCACCGCACCGCCCAGGAAACCGTTGCGCAACAGCCAGCCCGCATGATTCGTCGGGAGCTCGACAGCGAGGATCCGGACCGGCTCTACACCCTCACCCGTGGGCGCAGCCGGGCGGAGAACCACGGCCTGGACCTGGTCACGTTGATCGTGAGCATGTCCGACCCGGCCCCCGGCATGCAGTCCGAGCACGTCCGGATCCTGCAGATCTGCCGGTCGCCCGTCGCGGTCGTCGAGATCTCCTCGGAGCTGCGGCTCCCGGTGAGCGTGGTGAAGATCCTTCTGTCGGACATGCTCGCGGCCAACCAGATCTCCGCCCGCCACCCGTCCTCGACCCGCGCCAGCACTCAGCTGCCCGACGCCGCGTTCCTGAAGAAGGTGCTCGTTGGACTCAAAAATCTCTGACCGCCCCACCCACGTACCGCTGCGCAGCACGGCGACCGAGGGCCTGAAGATCGTCGTCGTCGGCGGGTTCGGCGTCGGCAAGACGACCATGGTCCGCTCGGTGAGCGAGATCCGCCCGCTGTCGACCGAGGAGGTCATGACCCAGGCCGGCGCCGGCGTCGACCAGAACAGCGGCGCGGCCGGAAAGACCACGACCACGGTCGCCTTCGACTTCGGCCGGATCAGCCTCGACGACGAGATGGTGCTGTACCTGTTCGGCGCGCCCGGCCAGGAACGGTTCTGGTTCCTGTGGGACCGGCTGTTCTCCGGCACGCTCGGCGCGGTCGTCCTGGTGGACACCCGCCGGCTGGAGGACTCCTGGTACGCCATCGACCGCCTCGAACACCACGGCACCCCGTTCATCGTGGCACGCAACAACTTCCCGGAGTCGACGGCCGACCTGGCCGCCGTCCGCGAGGCGCTGTCGCTGTCCGACGACGTGCCGCTGATCGACTGCGACGCGCGGGACCGCAACTCGGCCAAGCAGGTGCTGATCACCCTCGTGAACCATCTCTACGCCATGACCACCGCCCGGGAGGCCACGTCATGACCGACGTCCAGCACTCTGCAGATCTCGGGGCCGACCCCGATACCGGCCCGGTTCGGCTGTACGGCCCGCAGTTCGAGGCCGACCCGGCCGCGCTGTACGCGGAGATCCGGCGCCAGCACGGCCCGGTCGCTCCGGTCCTGCTCGAAGGCGAGGTGCCCGCCTGGTTCGTGTGCGGGTACCGGGAGGTCCACCAGGTCACCACCGACTCGCAGCTGTTCGCCAGGGACACGAGGCGGTGGAACGCCTGGACCAGCGTCCCGGACGACTGGCCGCTGGCGGCCTACGTCATCTACAACCCGTCGGTGATGTTCACCGAAGGGCCCGAGCACCGGCGCCGGGCCGGCGCGATCAGCGACGCGCTCGACGCGGTCGACCAGTTCGAGCTGAGCTCGCAGTGCGAGCGGATCGCCGACGAGCTGATCGACGAGTTCGCCGGTTCCGGCGAGGCGGACCTGATGGCGCAGTACGCCGAGCGGATCCCGCTGCGGGCGGCGGTGTCCATGTGTGGCATGGCCGCGGCCGACATGCCGGGCATGGTCCGCGACCTCGGCCTCTCGATCGACTCCTCCGGGCAGGAGTCCATGGACGCCTACGGCCGGGTGCAGCAGGCGATGGCCCAGCTGGTCGCGGACAAGCGCGAGCATCCTGGTGCGGACGTACCGTCCCGGCTGCTCGAGCACGACGCGAACCTCACCGACGAGGAGATCGTGCTCGACCTGCTCGTGGTGATGGCCGCGGCACACCAGCCGACCACCTACTGGATCGGCAACACCATCCGGCTGCTGCTGACCGACGCGCGGTTCGCCACGACCCTGTCCGGTGGCCGGGCCAGCGTCGGGCAGGCGCTCAACGAGGTGCTGTGGCAGGACACGCCGACGCAGAACTTCATCGGCCGCTTCGCCACCCGCGACACCCGGCTCGGCGGCCAGCGCGTCCGCGCGGGCGACCTGCTCGTGCTCGGCCTGGCGGCGGCGAACTCGGACCCGCACGTGCGGCCCGGGAACGAGGCGGCGAGCGGCAACCGGGCGCAGATGTCCTTCGGGCACGGCGAGCACGGCTGCCCGTACCCGGCGCCGGAGCTCGCCGAGGTGATCGCCAGGACGAGCATCGAGGTGCTCCTCGACCGGCTGCCCGACCTCACGCTCACCGTGCCGGCGGAAGCGCTGACCTGGCGCCCGTCGATCTGGATGCGGGGCTTGACCGGGCTGCCGGTCACCTTCACCCCGACCTACGTCCGCTGACCCGCCGCCGAATGCCCTGAACGACGCGCTCGGGACGTCGAGCGTCCCGAGCGCGTCGTTCAGGGCATCGCGGGTCGGCCGGTCGCTACGACCCGACCGGCGTGAACCGGATCGGCAGCGACGCCGGCCCGCGGGTAAACACTCCCCGCTCGACCGGGCTCGCGCCGTCGGCCAGCTCGAGGTCGGGCATCGCGTCCAGCAGCTGGTTGGTCGCGACCTCGATCTCGGTCTTGGCCAGCAGCGCACCGACGCAGAAGTGGCGGCCGAGCGCGAAGGACAAGTGGTTGGCCGCCGCCGAGAACGCGGTGTTCGTCGGCAGGTCCGCGCGGAAGATGTCGAACGAGTCGGGGTCGGCGAACCGCCGCGCGTCGCGGTTGGCCGCACCGATGAGGCAGGTGACCGTGCTGCCCGCGGGGATCACCCCGCCGCTGACGGTCACGTCCTCGGCCGGCTGGCGCATGATCATGTGCACCGGCGGCGTATACCGCAGTGTCTCGGCGAACGCCTGCGGGACCAGGCTTCGGTCCGCACGCACCGCGGCGAGCTGCTCGGGATGCTCGAGCAGGTTCTTGAACAGGCTGGCGACCGCCTTGTCGGTGGTCTCACCGCCCGCGGCGAGCAGCAGGCTCACGAAGGCCTTGATGTCCTCGTCGCTCATCCGGGTGCCGTCGACCTCGGCGGCGCACAGGGTGGAGAGCAGGTCGTCGCCGAGGTTCTCCCGCCGCTCCTGGATGATCGGGATCATGTACTCGGCGAGCTCCTCGCGGGTGCGCAGGCCCGCGGCGGCGATGTCGGCGTCCTGGCTGAGGTTGCCCAGGAACGCGATGATCGAGGTGTACCAGCGCTGGAACCGCGCGTGGTCGGCCGGGTCCAGCCCGAGCATGTCGACGATGACGTTGATCGGGAAGTGCGTCGCGAACTCTGCCACGAGGTCGACGGTCCCCTTGTCCCGGAAGCCGTCGATGAGCGCCCGGGCGTTGCGCTCGATCACCGGCAGGAAACGTTGCTCCAGCTCGCTTCCCCGGAACGCGGGGGCCACCAGCGCGCGGCGCACGGAATGCTCACGCCCGCTCATCTGCAGGATCGTCTTGCCGTGCACCGGTTCGAGCTGCCAGTCGTAGTTGTCGGTGGTGAAGACGGGCTCCTTGAACGCCCGGGACACGTCCTCGTAGCGCGAGATGATGTAGCTCTGCATCGGCTCGTGCCACACCAGGGGCGGCGCGTCCAGCATGACGCGATATACCTGGTAGGGGTCCATCGCGAACTCAGGGGACAGAATGTCCGGCGCTTCGCGGGCCGCGGTCATGGTGCTCCCTCGGGGCAGCGTTGGGTGGGGATTGCCCATCCAGGCTAGCGATCATCGGCCGCCGTCAATCCGCCCGAGCGGCGATTCAGGCTGTTGGCCTAATGCCCCGTGACACAGAGTCGCGCGCGGATTAAGGGGAGATCCGAGCTCCCACCGGGTTCCCGTCAGGGGTGGGGAAGGGGCTTGCCGCCGCGTTGCTGGAGGTACTTGGCCATCAGGTCGGACTCGTTCTGCTGGCTCGTCACGATCTTGGCCGCGAGGTTGCGGACGTGGCCCTCGCTGGCGTGCTGGGCGCCGTACTCGGCCATTTCCAGGCCGCCCTGGTGGTGGCGCAGCATCAGCTGGAGGAACAGCACGTCCAGGTCCCGGCCGGAGAGCTTGCGCAGCTGGTTGAGCTCTTGGGTGGTGGCCATGCCGGGCATGCGCTGGACGGTGCCCGTCGTCCTGCCGCCTTCGCCGTTGCTGTGGCTGTGCGTGCCGCCTTCGGACATCCAGGCCATGTGGCCTCCGCCTGCGGGCGGCAGGTCGGGCTGCTCCCACACGGTGAGCCAGCCGGCCATCTCGCTGGACTGGGCCAGCTGGGTGGACTCGATGTCGAAGGCGATGCCGCGCAGCACCGGGTCGGTCGTGCGGTCGCGTTCGATGCCGGCCATCGTGACCGCCTGGAGGTGGTGCACGCGCATGTCCTGGGCGAACCCGACGTCCACCGACGAGGTGTCGGGTGGGGTGTCGGCACCGTTCCGGGACAGCGTCACGACCACCCCGCCCGCCGCGCCGACCAGCAGCATCACCAGCATGGCGGCGACCAGCACCAGCATCCGGCTCGCCGACGAGCGCGGCTCCGGCTCGTCGTCGTAGTCCTCGGCGTCCTTGAGATCGGCGTCATCGAGGTCGTCGAACTCCTGGTCGGCGGCCTCGATGTCCGCCGACCTCGGCGACTCGGCCGGCTCGGTGTCCGAGGAGCTCACTGGCTTGGCGGGGCGCTACCGGTGGCCGCGGGCGCCGTCGAACCGGCCGGCGGCGCGGTGCCGGACGCGGGCGGAACGGTTCCGGTCGCCGGCGGCTGCTGGCCGCTCTCGTCCGGGGCCTCGATCGCGCCCTTGCCGTCCATCGTCACCGCGTCCGCGCCCGGCTTCTCGGCCACGAACGGCGGCGGGTTGGTCGGGTCGAAGCCGGTGCCGTCCGAGTCGCAGCGACCGCCCGGCTCCGGGTTCTGGTACTGGTTCTCGCGCAGCGAGTCGATGAAATGGGTGATCCGCTCGTCGTCGGCCTTGTCCACCTTGAGCTGGTGGCCCCAGGACTGCAGCGAGATCGGCTTGTCGAGCCCGGGGTAGGGCGACAGCATCATGTACGGCTGGCCCTCGACCTTGGACTTGAGCGTGTCCAGCGCCCCGCCCTTGATCTTGTCCGGGTTGTACGCGATCCACACCGCGCCGTGCTCGAGCGAGTGGACCATGTTCTCGCTGCGGACCGCCTTGTCGTAGACGGTGCCGGCGCAGTTGGCCCAGGACTGGTCGTGCGGGCCGCCGAACGGCGGGCTCTGGTCGTAGGCCACCCGCTGCTCGGCGGTGACGTGCTGGGCGCCGTCGTAGGTCACCTTCTTGATGCCGTCGATGTTGTCCGACGGATCCTGGTTGTCCTCCGACGCGACCCACTTCTCCTTCTCGTTGACCTGCGTGAAGGCGTAGGTGAACACGCCGCCGGCCAGCAGGACGATCACGATGACCCCCATGATCATTCCCCACGGCTTCGGCTTGCCGGCGCGAGCGATCGAGCTGCGCGAACGCCCGTTCTTCGTGGGGCCACCCTTGCCCTTGGGCTTACTCGCGCCCTTGCTCTTCGTCCCGCTCGCCATGCCGGTCACGGACCTCGTCTCGTACAGGGAAGACCTACTGCAGCGGTCAAAGTGTAAGGACCCGGTGTGGGGTCCTCGTCAGGCACCGTCTACAGGCATCGCGCCGGGGCCGGGCGGGCCCGGCTCGAACGGCGGCGGGTTGCTCGGGTCGAAGCCGGTGCCCTCGGCGTCGCACCGGGCGCCCGGCTCCGGCGTGGTGTAGTCGTTGGCCCGAAGTGCGTGGATGAACTGGTCGATCCGCTCGTCGCCCGCGTCGTCGAGCTTGAGCTGGTGGCCCCAGGACTGCAGCGAGATCGGCCGGTCCAGGCCGGGGTAGGGCGAGAGCATGAGGAACGGCTCGCCGTCCACCCGCCGGGCGAGCGCGTCCAGGTCGTCACCCTCGACCGCCTCCGGGTCGTAGGCGACCCACACCGTTCCGTGCTCGAGCGCGTGGACCATCTGCTCGTTGCGCACCGGCTGGTCGTAGACGGCGCCGTTGCACTCGGCCCAGACCTGGTCGTGCGCGCCGCCGAACGGCGGGGACTTGTCGTAGGCCACCCGCTGGCCGGGGTCGGCGTGCTTGCCGGCCGGGTACTCGACGACCTCGATGCCGTCGATGCCCTTCGACGGGTCCTCGTTGTCCTCCGACGGCGTGAAGTCGCCGCCACCGGACGAGCCACCGGAGGAGGGCGGCGACTCGGCGGACTCGGTGTCGGCGGTGCCCTCCCCGGTCGCGACCCCGGTGGTCTCGCTCGTGCACCCCGCGAGCAGGGTGAGGCAGGCGAGGGCCGCGGCGAGCCCGCGGCGCGTGTGCGTCGTGTCGATGGTGATCTTCCTCCCGATCCGGACTCCCCGGGCAAGCCTATGGCCGAGGCCACTCCGCCGAGTTCGAACGGGCTACCTAGACTTCTCCGGGTGACTCCCGCCGCGCTTGCCGACCTCGTCCGCGCCGTTGCCGTGGACGTGCTGACCAGCCGAGACCTCGATCATGCCGCCCTGCCGCCCGCGGTGACCATCGAGCGCCCGAGAAACCCCGAGCACGGCGACTACGCGACCAACCTGGCGCTGCAGGTGGCGAAGAAGCTCGGTGTCGCCCCGCGCGACCTCGCCGGCTGGCTCGCCGACGCGCTCACCGGCCGGGACGGCGTGGCCACCGCCGACGTCGCCGGTCCCGGCTTCATCAACCTCCGGCTCGCCGCCGACGCGCAGGGCGAGATCGTCCGCCAGGTGCTGGCGGCCGGCGACGGTTACGGCCGCGGCGCCGCGCTCGCCGGCAAGAAGATCAATCTGGAGTTCGTCTCGGCCAACCCGACCGGGCCGCTGCACCTCGGCGGCACCCGCTGGGCCGCGGTCGGCGACGCGCTCGGCCGGCTGCTCGGCGCGCAGGGCGCCGACGTCGTGCGCGAGTACTACTTCAACGACGCGGGCGCGCAGATCGACCGGTTCGTCCGCTCACTCATCGCCTCCGCCAAGGGCGAGCCGCCGCCCGAGGACGGCTACGCGGGCGCGTACCTGTCCGACGTCGCCGCCGAGGTGCTGCGCACCGAGCCCAACGCGCTGTCGCTGCCCGACGCCGAGTGCGCCGAGACGTTCCGCCGGATCGGCGTCGGCCTGATGTTCGCCGAGATCAAGCGGAGCCTGCATGACTTCGGCACCGACTTCGACGTCTACTTCCACGAGGACTCGCTGCACGCCTCCGGCGCGGTCGGCGAGGTCGTCGAGGAGCTCAAGACCCACGGCCACCTCTACCCGGCCGACGGCGCGTGGTGGCTGCGCTCCACCGAGTTCGGCGACGACAAGGACCGGGTGGTCATCAAGTCCGACGGCGACCCCGCCTACATCGCGGGCGACATCGCCTACTTCCGGGACAAGCGCCGCCGCGGGTTCGACCTGTGCATCTACATGCTCGGCGCCGACCACCACGGCTACATCGCCCGGCTCAAGTCCGCGGCCGCCGCGCTCGACGACGACCCGGCCGCGGTCGAGGTCCTCATCGGGCAGCTGGTCAACCTGGTCAGCGACGGCAAGCCGGTGCGGATGAGCAAGCGCGCGGGCACCGTGGTGACCATGGAGGACCTGGTCGACGCGGTCGGCGTCGACGCGGCCCGCTACGCGCTCATCCGGTCCTCCGTGGACGCCTCGCTGGACATCGACCTCGACCTGTGGAGCAGGCGGACCAGCGACAACCCGGTGTTCTACGTGCAGTACGCGCACGCCCGGCTGTCCTCGCTGGAGCGCAACGCCGCCGAGCTCGGCATCAAGGTGCCCACCGTGGACACCGAGGCCGACCTCTCGCTGCTCACCCACCAGCGGGAGGGTGAGCTCATCCGCACGATCGGCGACTTCCCCAAGGTGGTCACCACCGCTGCCGAGCTCCGCGAGCCGCACCGGGTGGCCCGCTACCTCGAGGAGCTGGCCAGCGCGTACCACAAGTTCTACGACAGCTGCCGCGTCCTCCCGCAGGGCGACGAACCGGTCACCCCGCTGACCACCGCCCGGCTCGCCCTCTGCGCCGCGGTCCGCCAGCTCCTGGCCAACGGCCTGCGCCTGCTCGGCGTCACGGCCCCGGAACGGATGTAGCCCGGTGCCCCGGACCCCATGCCCTGAACGACGCGTTCAGGACGCTCAGCGCCTCGAACGCGTCGTTCAGGGCATGGCGACTCACGGTGGAGGGCACTGATGCGCGCACACCCGGCAGGGCCAAGACACGCGGAAGTCCTGCCGCCGGGCCACATCGGCATCCCGCGACCGTCCACAGGGGACGAGCTGGACGAGCTGTTGCCGGCCGTCTGGCCGCGCAACGCCGGCCGGGGCGATGACGGTGTCGTCCGGCTGGCCGGCGTGGACGTCCGGGACCTGGCGACCGAGTTCGGCACCCCGCTGTTCGTCATGGACGAGGCCGACTTCCGCGCCAGGTGCGCCGAGCACGCTCGCGCGTTCGGCGACCCGGCGCTCGTGCACTACGCGTCCAAGGCGTTCCTGTCCGTCCAGGTGGCGAGGTGGGTGGCCGAGGAGGGACTCTCGCTCGACGTGTGCAGCGGAGGCGAGCTCGCCATCGCGCTGCGCGCCGACTTCCCGGCCGAACGGATCACGTTGCACGGCAACAACAAGTCCGCCGACGAGCTCGCCACGGGGGTGGCCGCCGGCGTCGGCGCGGTGGTGCTCGACTCGTACTACGAGATCGCCCGGCTGGACAGGATCGCCCGCGACCACGGCATAGTGCAGCCGGTCCTCGTCCGGGTGACCGTCGGCGTCGAGGCGCACACCCACGAGTACATCGCGACCGCGCACGAGGACCAGAAGTTCGGCTTCTCGCTGGCCGGCGGGGCCGCCGCCGAGGCGGTCCGCCGGGTGCTGGGTTCCCCTGGACTGAGGCTCGTCGGGCTGCACAGCCACATCGGCTCGCAGATCTTCGACGCCAACGCGTTCGAGGTGTCCGCGCACCGGGTCATCGGCCTGCTCGCGGAGCTCCGGGACGAGCACGGCGCCGACGCGCTCGCCACGGTGTCCACCGTGGACCTCGGGGGTGGGCTGGGCATCGCCTACACCGCCGACGACGACCCGCCGCCGCCCGGCTGGCTCGCCGAGCAGCTGCGCACCATCGTGGCCAAGGAGTGCGAGCAGGCCGAGCTTCCGGTGCCCAGGATCGCCGTCGAGCCGGGCCGGGCCATCGTCGGCCCCGGCACCGTCACGCTCTACGAGGTCGGCACCATCAAGGACGTCGAGCTCGGCCACGGCACCGCGCGCCGTTACGTCAGTGTGGACGGTGGGATGAGCGACAACATCCGCACCGCGCTCTACGACGCCGAGTACGACTGCCGGCTGGTGTCGCGCCTGTCTGACGAGGGCGGCCGCGGGACGGACCCGATGCTGTCCCGGGTGGTCGGCAAGCACTGCGAGTCCGGCGACGTGGTCGTCCGCGACTGCTGGCTGCCGGAGAACCTCGGCCCCGGCGACCTCATCGCGGTGGCCGCCACCGGCGCATACTGCTACGCGATGGCCAGCAGCTACAACCGCCTGCCGAGGCCCGCCGTGGTCGCCGTGCGCGACGGCGAGGCCACGCTGCTGCTGCGCCGCGAGACCGTCGACGACCTGCTGCGCCTGGAGGTCCCATGACGATCCGCGTCGCCATGCTCGGGTGCGGAACCGTTGGCGCCCAGGTGGTTCGGCTGCTCACCGAGCAGGCCGGCGACCTCACCGCACGCATCGGCGGCGAGATCGAGCTCGCGGGCATCGCGGTACGCCGACCCAACCGGCACCCGGACATCCCCGCACACCTCGTCACCACCGATGCCGCCGCGCTCGTCGCGTCCGATGTGGACATCGTGGTCGAGGTCATCGGTGGCATCGAGCCCGCGCGCACCCTGCTCACCGACGCGCTCCGGGCCGGCAAGTCCGTGGTGACGGCCAACAAGGCGCTGCTCGCCGAGTACGCCGCGGAGCTGTTCGCCGCCGCGGACTCCTCCGGCGCGGACCTGTACTTCGAGGCCGCGGTCGCCGGGGCGATCCCGCTGCTGCGCCCGCTGCGCGAGTCGCTCGCCGGGGACCGGATCACCCGCGTGATGGGCATCGTCAACGGCACCACCAACTACATCCTGTCCGCCATGGACTCCTCCGGCGCCGGCTACGCGGAGACCCTCGACGAGGCGTCCCGGCTCGGCTACGCGGAGGCCGACCCGACGGCCGACGTGGACGGCTACGACGCCGCGTCCAAGGCGGCCATCCTCGCCTCGATCGCCTTCCACACCAGGGTCACCGCCGCCGACGTGTACCGCGAGGGCATCAGCGCGGTCACCCCGGCGGACATCGCCGCGGCCAAGGCGCTCGGCCGGACCATCAAGCTGCTGGCCATCTGCGAGCGCGTCGACGGCAGCAGGACGGCGGACGGCGCCGAGGCGGTCGCGGTCCGCGTGCACCCGGCGATGATCCCGCGCAGCCACCCGCTCGCCGGCGTCGGCGGCGCGTTCAACGCGGTGTTCGTCGAGGCCGACGCGGCCGGCTCGCTGATGTTCTACGGCCAGGGCGCGGGCGGCGCGCCCACCGCGAGCGCGGTGCTGGGCGACCTGGTCGCCGTGGCACGCAACAAGGTCGTCGGCGGGCGCGGGCCGGGGGAGTCGTCCTATGCCGCGCTGCCGGTCCGCCCGGTGTCCCAGGTGGACACCCGCTACCACGTCAGCCTGGACGTGGCCGACCGCGCGGGCGTGCTCTCCGCGGTGGCGTCGGTGTTCGCCGAGCACGACGTGAGCATCGCGGCGGTCCGCCAGCAGGGCCGCAGCGCGGACGCGAGCCTGGTGGTCGTGACGCACTCGGCGCCCGACGCGGCCCTTCGCTCCACAGTGGACAAGATCGCGGGGCTGCCGGTGGTGCACGAGGTCGTCAGCGTGATGCGGGTCGAAGGCGAGGAACCATGACAGCAGCGGCCGGCGTGCGGCCCGGGTGGCCCGGGGTGATCCACGCCTACTCGGACCGGATCACGCTCCCCGACGGCGCGCGGGTGATCACCCTGCAGGAGGGCGGCACCCCGCTGCTCGAGGCGACACACCTCTCGGAGCTGTCCGGCTGCCGGGTGTTCCTCAAGGTCGAGGGCGCCAACCCGACCGGCTCGTTCAAGGACCGCGGGATGACCGTGGCGATCAGCCACGCGCTCGCCCTCGGCGCCACCGCGGTCATCTGCGCGTCCACCGGCAACACGTCCGCCTCGGCCGCCGCCTACGCCGCCCGCGCCGGGCTGACCTGCGCGGTTCTGGTGCCGAGCGGCAAGATCGCGATGGGCAAGCTGGCCCAGGCGGTCGCGCACGGGGCGCGCATCCTGCAGATCGACGGCAACTTCGACGACTGCCTCGAGCTCGCCCGCAAGACAGCCGTCGAGTACCCGGTCGAGCTGGTCAACTCGGTCAACCCGGTGCGGCTCGTCGGTCAGCAGTCCGCGGCGTGGGAGATCTGCGACACGCTCGGCCGCGCACCGGACATCCACTGCCTCCCGGTCGGCAACGCGGGCAACATCACCGCGTACTGGAAGGGCTACGGCGGGTACGCCGACGAGGGCGTGGTGCCGGGCAGGCCGAAGATGTTCGGCTTCCAGGCCGCGGGCGCCGCGCCGCTGGTCCTCGGCGAGCCGGTGCGCGACCCGGACACGATCGCCACCGCGATCCGGGTGGGCAACCCCGCGTCCTGGGTCGGCGCGATCGCCGCGCGGGACGCGTCCGGCGGGCTCATCGACGCGATCCCGGACGAGCGCATCATGCACGCGTACCACCTGCTCGCGAGCCGGGAGGGCGTCTTCGCCGAGCCAGCGTCGGCGATCAGCGTGGCGGGCCTGCTGGCCACCGCCGCGGACGGCCGGATCCCGGCCGGCTCGCTCGTCGTCTGCACGGTCACCGGCCACGGCCTCAAGGACCCCGACACCGCACTCGCGGGGATGCCCCCGGTCGAGCCGGTCCCGGTGTCGCCGGGAGCGGTGGCCTCCGCGCTGGAGCTGGCGTGAACACTGCCGGCGTTCGGGTCACCGTCCCGGCCTCGACGGCCAACCTCGGCTCCGGGTTCGACGCGCTCGGGCTCGCGCTCGGGTTGTACGACGTCGTCGAGGTCACCGTCACCGAGAGCGGTGTCAAAGGCACGGTCAGCGGCGAGGGCGCGGATCTCGTGGTCGACGAGAACCACCTCGTCGTCCGGGCGCTCATGGCGACGGCCGGCACGCTCGACCTCGAGCTGCCCGGCGTGGAGCTGGCCTGCGTCAACACCATCCCGCACGCGCGGGGTCTCGGCTCGTCCGCGGCGGCCGTCGTCGCCGGCATCGCCGCCGGTTACGCCCTTGCCGACCGCGAGCTGGACGATGCCGCGCTGCAGCTCGCCGCCGCGTTCGAGGGCCACGCCGACAACGCCGCCGCGAGCCTCCACGGCGGCCTGGCACTCGCCTGGTCCACCCCTGGACCGACCTACCAGGCGGTGCGGTTCGAGCCGCACCCCGCGCTGCGGCCGGTCGTGCTGGTCCCGGCCGAGCACTCGGCCACCTCGCTCACTCGCGGCCTCCTCCCTTCCGCCGTGCCCCATGTGGACGCCGCGTTCGCCGCCGGCCGGTGCGCGCTCGCGGTGCACGCGCTCACCACGTGGCCCGACCTGTTGCTCACCGCCACCGAGGACCGGCTGCACCAGGACTACCGCGCCAACGCGTGGCCGAACACCATGCGAGTGGTCCGTGAGCTTCGCGCGAACGGTGTCGCCGCAACGGTTTCCGGCGCCGGCCCGGCCGTGTTCGCCGCGACGACCGACGGTCGGCTACCGACCGGGGTCGACACCGCGGGCTTCACCGTGCGCGAGCTGCCGGTGGACCGGGACGGGGTACGAACCGAACGGATCGGAACAAATTCCAGGTAGGCGGTGTTGTGCTTTTCAGCCACGCCGGTGGACCCGGTTGTTGCACCGGTACGCAGGTCCGTCTACCCTCAGGGGCGTTCAGTCACCGCGCGTACGGGCGCCCGGTGTCGTTCCCGGGGAATTCTTTCCGGGTCGCATCATCCGTTGAGATGCCGACTCGGCCTCGTCGAGGCCGGAGTCGACGCTGGCGGATACCGAAAGCCGCGTGGTGACGGATACAGCTCCGTGTTGACGACTCGTCGTCCGCAATGGCGAAACTGCCAGGTGGCCACGGTCGTGACGGCGGTCCATCAACCGGGGCATTCGCCGTGCCGAGTTCATCGGACGGCGGTCCGCTGGTACACGGGTCCACCCAAACGGAGGCGGGGACCTGGTCAGGAAGGACATGAGTGAGCAACACTGATCTGCTGGGTAGCGAAACAGCCAATGGCACGGTGGATTCCGCGTCCGGGTCTGTCGCCGACGCGGCCGGCACCGAGACCACGCCGCGCACCAGCACAAACGGGGGTACGACCAAGCGGCGCGCCGGTCTGACGGGCATGGTGCTCGCCGAGCTCCGCGAGCTCGCCGGCCAGCTGGGCATCACCGGCACCGCCGGTATGCGCAAGGGCGACCTGATCGCCGCGATCAAGGAGCGGCAGGGCGCCGGCGGTGGCTCGAGTGCTGCCAAGGCGGCACCGGCCAGCTCGGACACACTCCCGCTCGGCATCGAGTCCGACCGTCGCGGTGCCGGTGACCAGCCGGAACAGCCCGCGAAGGCGGACACCGCGACGAAAACCGACGCACCGCGCAAGGAAGCCGACCAGGTCGACGGCGAGGACGGCGGCCGCCGCGACGGCAACCGACGGCGCCGGGCAGGCCGTGCGGCCGGGAGCCCGGAGCCCGAGCAGCGCACCGACGACAAGCCGGCGGAGAAGTCCGCCGACAAGCCGGCGGACAAGCGTGACGACCGGGCCGGTGACCGTGGTGGTGACCGTGGCGACCGGGCCGGCGGCGACCGTGGTGACCGGGGCGGCGACCGTGACCGTGGCCGGGACCGCAACGCCGACCGCGGCAACGATCGCGGCAACGACCGCGGTGACCGGGGTGAGGGCCGGGGCGGCCGCGACCGCAACGACCGCAACCAGGGGCGCAACCAGAACCGGGACCAGAACCGGGACCGGGACAACGGCCCGGACGACGATGACGACGAGGACGGTGGCCGGCGTCGCGGCCGGCGCTTCCGGGACCGCCGCAGGCGCGGTGGCAGCGGGGGCGGCCGGAGCGAGAGCCCGGACACCGAGGTGCGCGAGGACGACGTCCTGCTGCCCGTCGCGGGCGTGCTCGACGTGCTCGAGAACTACGCGTTCGTGCGGACCTCGGGCTACCTGTCCGGTCCCAACGACGTCTACGTCTCGCTCTCGCTCGTGCGCAAGTACGGCCTGCGGCGCGGTGACGCGATCACCGGCATGGTGCGCCAGCCGCGCGAAGGCGAGCAGCAGCGGCAGAAGTTCAACCCGCTGGTGCGCGTCGAGACCATCAACGGGCTGGACCCGGAGCAGGCCAAGAACCGCCCCGAGTTCACCAAGCTGACACCGCTGTACCCGAACGAGCGGCTGCCCCTCGAGACCGAGTCGCACCTGCTCACCACCCGCGTCATCGACCTGGTGATGCCGGTCGGCAAGGGGCAGCGCGCGCTCATCGTGTCGCCGCCGAAGGCCGGCAAGACCTCGGTGCTGCAGGCGATCTCCAACGCGATCACCACCAACAACCCCGAGTGCTACCTGATGGTCGTGCTCGTGGACGAGCGGCCGGAAGAGGTCACCGACATGCAGCGGTCGGTGAAGGGCGAGGTCATCGCCTCCACCTTCGACCGCCCGCCGGGCGACCACACCACCGTCGCGGAGCTGTCCATCGAGCGGGCCAAGCGGCTCGTCGAGATGGGTCACGACGTGGTCGTGCTGCTCGACTCGATCACCCGGCTCGGCCGTGCCTACAACCTGGCCGCGCCCGCGTCCGGCCGGATCTTGTCCGGTGGTGTCGACTCGACCGCGCTGTTCCCGCCGAAGCGGTTCCTCGGCGCGGCACGCAACATCGAGGACGGCGGCTCGCTGACCATCTTCGCCACCGCGCTGGTGGAGACCGGGTCCGCGGGTGACACGGTGATCTTCGAGGAGTTCAAGGGCACCGGAAACGCCGAGCTCGTCCTCGATCGCAAGATCGCCGACAAGCGCACGTTCCCCGCGGTCAACGTCGACGCGTCCGGCACCCGCAAGGAGGAGCTGCTGCTCCCGCCGGACGAGCTCGCGGTCACCGTGAAGCTGCGCAGGGTCCTGCACGCGCTGGACAACCAGCAGGCCATCGACCTGCTGCTCACCCAGCTGCGCAAGACCCGGACCAACATCGAGTTCCTCATGCAGGTGGCGAAGAACACACCGTCGGTCAACGATGACTAGGACTGACGACTAGGACTGACGATTAGACCGACGACTGAGCTCGCTCTCCTCGGCGTCGGCCTGCCGGCACAGGATCACCAAGGTGACCAGTGCCGGCAGGCCGATCGCCGTCGCGACCCAGGTCGGGATCGTGAGTCCGCCGACCACCAGCCCGGCGCCGAAGATGGCGGTGGGGTAGCCGATCCGCAGGTACCGGCGCCGGCCGGGTGACCAGGACTCCGGGCGCACGTCGATGAGCGCGGCCACCGCGGCGGCCGCGCCGCACAGGGCGCTCGAGAGCGTTGCCTGCCAGTCGGCGTCGACGAGCACGCCGAGTACCGCGACCAGGCCGAGCACGGCGGACGCGAACAGTACGGGGATGGCCAGCCAGACGCCCAGTGGCAGCGGCCGGCCGGACAGGTCCAGAATGCCGGAGCGCACCCGAGAAGTGTGTCCCCGGTGCGTGAACACGAATGGCTGACTTCGACGAGCGTCCGGGTGGTTGCGGCGGGAGGCCCGCGGCACGCGATGAGCGGTCGGTGTTCGGAAAGGGCCCGCCGGAATACCCCCTCAGCGGGGCGTGTTGAACCGAGCGTCCAGCCATCTGGCAGACTGTTAGGTCGAGTCCGGCTCCGGTTCACCCCGAACCAACGGGGACCCGGCGGCCATTGAGAAAGGGCAAGATCTGTGAAGACCGGTATCCACCCCGAGTACGTCGTGACCGAGGTCGTCTGCGGCTGTGGGAACACGTTCACCACGCGCAGCACCAAGAAGTCGGGCAGCATCCACGTCGAGATCTGCTCGAACTGCCACCCGTTCTACACGGGCAAGCAGAAGATCCTCGACACCGGCGGCCGGGTCGCTCGCTTCGAGGCCCGCTACGGCAAGCGGCAGAAGACCAAGTAGCTACGTCCTCGGCGCCTCGATCGAGGGTGACGTGCGTCCGCGGAGAGCGCGGACCACATCGCTCTCGCGTAATTTTTGGGGGCCGAGCCCCCAAGCCCCACGGTGCGAGCTCCTCCGACCCCGGCGTGGTTACGTTCGTTGTGGACCAGCGCCGAAGAGTTAGGAGATCCCTGTGGACTCGACGTCGCTCAAGGAGCTGCTGAACGAGTACACCGAGCTGGAGCACTCGCTCGCCGATCCGGCGGTGCACGGCGACCAGGACAGGGCCCGCAAGCTCGGCCGGCGCTACGCCGAGCTGACCCCGACGGTGAAGACGCTGCGCGAGCTGGAGTCGGCCCGCGACGACCTGGCCGCTGCCCGCGAGCTCGCGGCGGAGGACGACACGTTCGCCGCCGAAGCCGCGTCCCTGTCGGAGAAGGTCCCCGCGCTGGAGGCCAAGCTCACTGAGCTGCTGCTGCCGCGCGACCCGCACGACGGCTCGGACCTGCTGCTCGAGATCAAGTCCGGGGAGGGTGGCGACGAGTCGGCGCTGTTCGCCGGCGACCTGCTGCGGATGTACCTGCGGTACGCGGAGCGGCACGGCTGGCGGACCGAGGTGCTCGACGGCACGGAGACCGAGCTTGGCGGGTACAAGGACATCACGGTCGCGATCAAGAGCAAGGCCGCCGCTGCCGACGGCGTCTGGTCCCGGCTGAAGTTCGAGGGCGGCGTGCACCGGGTGCAGCGTGTCCCGGTCACCGAGTCGCAGGGCCGGATCCACACGTCCGCGGCCGGGGTGCTCGTGTACCCGGACGTCGAGGACGTGGCGGTCGACATCGACGAGAAGGACCTGCGAATCGACGTGTTCCGGTCCTCCGGCAAGGGCGGGCAGAGCGTCAACACCACCGACTCGGCGGTGCGGATCACCCACCTGCCGACGGGGATCGTGGTGTCCTGCCAGAACGAGCGGTCGCAGCTGCAGAACAAGACCCGCGCGATGCAGGTCCTGCGCGCCCGGCTCACGGCGGCGGCCGAGGAGGAGGCGGCGAAGGCGGCCGCGGACAACCGGCGCAGCCAGGTCCGGACCGTGGACCGCTCCGAGCGCGTGCGGACCTACAACTACCCGGAGAACCGCATCTCCGACCACCGGGTCAACTACAAGGCGTACAACCTGGACCAGGTGCTGGACGGCGAGCTGGACGGCGTGCTGGACGCGCTGGCCACGGCCGACCGCGACGAGCGCCTAGCCTGGGTAGGCGGCCCAGCCCAGCCTCCTACTGACCAACGCAAGCTCAGGGGACCGTGACGTCTCCCAGCCACCAACCACCAGAGGTCCGCACCATCCGCCGGAACGCAACCAACACTTTTAATCCCGGGGAGGCGGACCAGTGACCCGACAGCCGTTGCGCCTGGCCATCATCGAGGCCGAGCGCATCCTCGCCGCCGCTGGGGTGGCGTCGCCCCGGGTCGACGCCGAGCTGATCGCCGCGCACGTCCTCGGCGTCGAGCGCGGCAAGCTGCCGCTCGTGCCGCTGGTCGACCCGCAGGTCATCGACGCGATCGGACAGCTCGTCAACCGGCGGGCCAAGCGGATCCCGCTGCAGCACCTGCTCGGCTGGGCGTCGCTGGGCGCGGTCACCGTCGAGGTCGGTGCCGGCGTGTTCGTGCCGCGGCCGGAGACCGAGCTGCTCCTCGAGTGGGGGCTCGGGGCCGTCAAGGACGTCGAGAACCCGCTGATCGTGGACCTCTGCACCGGCTCGGCCGCGCTCGCGCTGGCGTTCGCGCACGAGCGGCCGGACGCCGCCGTGCACGGCGTCGAGCTGGACGTCAACGCCCTGGCGTGGGCCCGCCGCAACTCCGACATCCGGGTCGAGGCGGGCGACCGGCCGATCGTGCTGCACAAGGGCGACGTCGCCGACCCGACGCTGCTCACCGACCTCGACGGCCGCGTCGACCTGCTGGTCTGCAACCCGCCCTACGTGCCGGTCGCCACCGCGGTCCCGCCGGAGGTGGGGGAGCACGACCCGTTCCACGCGGTGTTCGCCGGCTCCGACGGCCTGCAGGTCATCAAGCACGTCGTCGCCTGCGCGGCGCGGATGCTGCACGTGGGTGGCGCGTTCGCGATGGAGCACGACGACTCCCAGGCCGAGTCGGTCCCGGCGCTGCTGTCGACCCGCCGCGTGCTGACCGACGTCGAGGACCACCAGGACCTGGCCGGCCGCCCGCGGTTCGTCACGGCGCGCCATTCCTAGGGCCGGGAGTTCGCGACCATCTCGTCGTAGATGGGCAGCATCCCCGGCCACCTGGCCTGCGGGCCGGACGCGAAGATGAAGTACTCGACGCCGTCGACCAGCCAGAACAGCGACCGCACGTGCTGGGTGCCGCTGCCGTCGTTGTGCTCGTACTCCCACTCGATCGCCTGGTGGCCCGCGTAGGTCGCGTGGTTGAGGCCGATGCGCTCGTACTCGGCGGTGCGCTCGGCGAACTTGGTCTCGTACGCGAGGTGCACGCCCGCGATGTCCCGCGACGTGGCCGTCGCGCCGCCGTAGCTCACGAAGCGGCCGCTGTCGCTCGGGTCGGTGGCCCGCATCGCGCCGGGACCACCCGCTCGGGCGATGGTCCAGCCGACCGGGATCACCGTCTGTACCCGCGCGGGCCCGGAGACCCGCTGGAAACCGTGTGGCGGCGGGGACGTGGTGGCGCCCGTCGTCGTGTCACCGCGTGAGTCCTCGGAGACGTAGGTCGGGATCGATGCCGCCGGCCCGGCCGCCGCCGGTACCTCGGGTCTGATCAGTAAAGCGGCCCCCAGCACAGCGCTGACCACCAGATACACAACGGCGCAGCAGATCGCCAGCCACCTGGAGCTGAGCGATCGCACGGTCGCCACGACATTCACCTCGTACACCACCCCCGACACAGGTCTACCGAGAGTAACGTGCCGCGCGGGGTGATCCAATGCTTCGAGCGTGGCAGGACGTGATCGTCAAATGGCGGCTGGTGCCCGACGACCTCCCGGGTAACGACCCGGAGGGCGCCCAGCACGCCGATTTGGCCAGGTCCGCGCTGCTCGACGGCCGCTTGGACGATGCGCTCACCGAGTTCGGGCACGCCACACGGTTACGGGATCATCCACTCGATCAGGTGGGGATCGGCGACGTCCACCTGGCCCGCGGCCGGTGGGACGAGGCGGACGAGCGCTACCAGCGCGCGCTGGCCGCCGGAGGCGCCGCCGCGCTCCTGGCCCGGCTCGGCATCACCCAGGTGCTGATCGGCGAGGGCCGCGCCGCCGGGGCGATCGCCGACCTCGAGCACCTGGTCGCCGACCGCCCGCACGACCCGACGCTGCGGTACTACCTCGCGAGCGCCTGGTACTCGGTGGCCGAACAGAGCCGGTCGCGCACCGCGGACGACACCCTGGTGATCACGAGCGAGCAGCAGCTGCTCATCTGCGAGCAGGCCGCCGAGCGGATCCTGACCCTGAAGACCGGCGACGACGAGCTGGACCGGGGCGCGGAGCACCTGCTCAACGAGGTCGCCATGGGCAGGCGGTGGACCTGGGCGCCGGAGGGGATCGCGGTCAGCCTGGCGGTGCTCACCGTGGCCTTCGGTCTGATCACGGTGGTCGCGGGTGGGCTGATGGGCAGCGCGCTGGTGGTGATCGCGGGCGTGGTCGTCGGCGCGGGCCTGCTGTTCGCGATCGTGTGGCGGTTCCGGCGGCAGACGTGGCGCCGCCGCGCCGACGAGATGGCCTCGGAGATCACCCGGAAAGGCGTATGAGCGGGAGTGGCGGAGCGAACCATCCAACACCGTGCGCGGAGGAACGAAGCGAACCATCCAACACACGTAGGGCTAGCGACTGTTGCCCGGTGAGGGAGCGATAGGTGTAGGGGTGAACTTGAGGGAGTGGGTGTTGGAGCGGGGGGTGCATCCGAAGACGGCGTACCGCTGGTTTCGGGAAGGCATTCTGCCGGTGCCCGCTCGGCGTGCGGGGCGTCTAATCCTGGTGGACGCCGACCCGAAGCCGGTCGTGGTGGGCAAGGTGACGGCGTACTGCCGGGTTTCCAGCGCCGAGCAGAAGAATGACCTTGAGCGGCAGGTCGGGCGAGTTGTGACTGGGGCGACGGGGCTTGGCCTGTCGGTGGGCCAGGTGGTGTCCGAGGTCGGGTCGGGTATGAACGGCCATCGCCGCAAGCTCACCAAACTCTTGTCAGACCCGGCCGTTACGGTCATCGTCGTGGAGCACCGTGACCGGATCACCAGGTTCGGGTTCGAGCATCTGGCCGCGTCGATGTCGGCGTGTGGGCGGCGGATTGTCGTGCTGGATGCGACCGAGACCAGTGATGACCTAGTTCGCGATGTCACCGAGGTTCTCACCTCGTTGTGTGCCCGCCGGTACGGACGCCGTTCGGCATCGCGTCGAGCGGCGAAAGCGGTCGCGGTCGCCACTGACAGTGGCACTGACAGTGGGCTTGGATGAGTACCGCCACGGTGCTGCAGGCCTACCGGTTCGCGTTGGACCCGAGCGCCGCGCAGGCCCGTGATCTGGAACGGCACGCGGGGGCGGCCCGGTTCGCGTTCAACTGGGCGCTCGCGCAGGTGAAGGCGAACATCGGCCAACGGAGGGCTGAACGCTCCTACGGCGTGGATGGTGAGGACCTCACTGCTTCGCTGGGATGGAACCTGCCCGCGTTGCGTCGCGCCTGGAACGCCGCCAAATCCGAGGTCGCCCCGTGGTGGAGTGAGTGCAGCAAAGAGGCGTTCAACACTGGCCTGGACGGTGTAGCCCGTTCGTTGACGAACTGGGCAGACTCCAAGTCCGGCAAGCGGGCCGGCCGCACGGTGGGGTTCCCGCGCTTCAAGGCCCGCCGTCGCATCACACCCAGCGTGCGGTTCACCACCGGGGTGATCCGCGTTGGTGTGTCGTGCGTCGGGTGCAGGGTGTAGTTCCAGTCGCCGTGCCAGGGGTCGCGGGTGATCGGGAGTTCTTTCATTTCTTTGTTGCTGATCTCGATGCCGGTGGGGTAGTCGCCGGTGTCGAGTTGAGCGGTGACGGTC
>NZ_WHTD01000271.1 GCF_009379765.1 Actinophytocola sp.
CGGTGGCGCGGCCCGCGCCATGTACGACCCGGTGCTCGGCAAGCTGAAGGAGATCGCGAGCCCCGGTCTGCAGGGCTCCGGCAGCAAGGAGGAGGGCCAGCTCATCGGCACGGTCCGGCCCACGGCACTCCCGCCGGGCCGAGGGGTGCTGGTTTCCCGCCGGTTCGGGCAGCAGATGGTGCAGACGGCCTGGGTGCCACCCGAGACCATGAGCGCGGAGACGGCGAGCACGGAGACGACGGACCGGGAGACCACGAGTGCGGAGACCGTGAGCGGGTCGCCCGAGCAGTAGGGGCACGTATGGCGGTAGCCGGCGGTCGGTGAGGAGTCGGGACACTAGGCCCCCAGCCTGGCCGCGGTGCGGACGGCCGGAGGGATGTTCTTGGCCGGCCCGAACACGTTGTCCGGGTCGCGTGCCATGGTCACCGTGCTCCTGCCGGTTCGGACGAAGTGCGGAGGGAGACACCCGGCCGCTCGGCCAGGATCCCCTGCAGCACCAACCGATCCGGCAGCGGCTCGGGGAAATGAGCCCGGGTGCCGCGAGCCGCGGCGAGCCATGTCCGTACAGCCGACCGCTGGTCCAGCAAGCCACGGTGACGGAGGCAACCGGAACCGGCGCGTGTTACGTCCTCGCGGTATGCGTGTGCTGTTGACCGTCGGCCTCATCGTGGCGGTGGCCACGGCGTGCTCCTCCGCGGATCGGGGCTGCACCGCGATCGGCAGCCCGGCCGGCATCGGCGTGGAGGTCGACCCGGCGGTGGCGCCGAAGATCAGCGGCGGCACGCTGAAACTCTGCTGGGAGGGCGGATGCCGGACCGGCCGACTCGAGCTCCGTCCGTCGACCGCCGCCGCGGAGAGCACGTGCGATGGTGAGGTCTGCTCGGCCCACATGCGAGAAACCGGCGGCAAACGGGCCTTCATGGAGGCGCCCGACCTGCCGGAAACCGAACTGACGGCGACGTTGCGGCTCACCGACCGGTCCGGGGCGAACGTCGTCGACCAGACCCTGGGCGTGACCCCAGAGCCGACCTATCCGAACGGCCCCGGCTGCGGCGCCGGTGGCCCGCAGCAGCAACTCCTGGTCGACGCGAACAGGGTCGCGCGCGTCCGGTAAGACGCCCGCGGCCCTTCGCGGACCTCAGCCGAGTCGCGCCGGTAACGGCTTCGACCCCTGGCCGACTCACCGGGCGAGCCGGCGGCAGCGGCTCGATCCGGGACCACAACTCGTCGGACCCGACCCAGGGGCAGCCACCGCGAGATCATCTTCTCGCTGCCGATCACCGGCGGCGCAGGGCTTCGGTTCGAAGATCCGCGCCCCGGTCCATCTCCTCGAACAGTTCCGCCGCCCGCCCGGCGGTGTCCAATGCCCAGCGCCCGGTGCTGAGCAGCCCCAGGACCAGGATGCCGACGCCGAGCCCGAGCACCAGCCACCACACGGCGTGCTCCGCGCTGGTGAACGCCGTCCCACCGCGGGCCATGGCTGATCCCACGATCGTTCCGGAGATCGCGACGCCCAGGGTGGTGCCGGTCTGCCGGCCGGCGGAGGCCAACGAGGTGGCCACCCCGGCCATCGAGCGGGGCATTCCGGAGACCGCCGTGTTGGTGATCGGCGGGTTGACGGTGCCCAGGAACATGCCGAACAGCAGATAGATCGCGAGCACGGCCGGCAGCGGGGTGGCCGGTCCGAGCCAGATCGACGCGCCACCGCCCAGTGCCAGCGCCGTCCCGGCGACCATCAACGGCCCGCGAGGACCGCGCGCGCCGACCAGCCGGCCGGTGCGCGGGGAGAGCACCGTGACCAGCACCCCGACCGGGAGCAGGCACAGCCCGGCCGTCAGCGCCGACATGCCGCGCACGTCCTGCAGGTACTGGGTGGTCACGAACAGGAACGCGCCGAACCCGCACAAGGCGAAGAGCGCCATCAGGATCGCCGAGCTGAACGGCACGCTGCGGAACAACCGCAGCTCCAGCAGCGGGTCGACACGGCGCGGTTCGTGGCCGAGGATGCCCAGCGCGCTGAGCACGGCGACGGCGAGCAGGCCGAGGATGACCGGCGAGGTCCAGCCCAACCTGTGGGACTCGATGATCGCGTAGACGACACTGCCCAGCACCAGGATCACCAGGATCTGGCCCACCGGGTCGAACCGGCGCGCCCGGCCGGCACGGGACTCGGGCACGAACAACGCGGTGCACACGATCGCGGCGGCCACGATCGGCACGTTGATCCAGAAGATGGAGCGCCAGCCGAAGCCGTCGACCAGGGCGCCGCCGAGGATCGGACCCAGTGCCAGCGACAGGCCGGACATCGAGCCGAACACACCGATGGCCCTGGCCCGCTCGGCCGGGTCGGGGAACGTGGTGGCGACGATCGCCATCGCCACCGGGTTGAGCATCGTGCCACCGACGGCCTGCAGCACACGCGCCGCGATCAGCCAACCGAGGCTCGGCGCCAGGCCGCACAGCAGCGAGCCGAGCCCGAAGACGGCGAGGCCGACCTGGAAGATGCGCCGACGGCCCACCCGGTCGGCGGTGGACCCGGCCAACAACAGGAAGCTGGCCAGCACCAGGGTGTACGCGTCGACCGTCCACTGCAGACCGGACACCGTCGCGTGCAGGTCGTGACGAATCGCCGGCAGCGCGACGTTGACGATGGAGATGTCCATCACCACGACGATCACGCTGGCGCAGCAGATCGCGAGCACCAGGAGTCGGCGGCGTCGGCCGAGTTCGGCCATCCGCCCGCGCTCGCCGGCCGTGGTCCTCGGCGGCGTTGAAGTACTCATGACCACGACACTAGGATTTAGAGCGTGCTCGAAGTCAAGCCGCAGCCGGTACCCGAGCTTGCTCGCTCCGCCCCACGGACGGGCCTGAGCATCGCCGAGGCCGCTCGCCGCACCGGGGTCAGCGCGCACACCCTGCGCTATTACGAACGCGCCGGCCTGGTCGTCACCCCCGTCGACCGCACCCACGGCGGCCGGCGCCGCTACCAGCAGCTGGACCTGGACTGGATCACCGTCTGCACCAAGCTGCGGGCCACCGGCATGCCCATCAAGACCATCCGACGCTACGCCCAACTCGTATCCGCCGGGCGCGGCAACGAGCATGAACGACTTGCCCTCATGGAGGCCCACCGCGCCGAGGTGACCGCCAAGCTTGCTGAGATACAGGAAAACCTCAAGCTCATCGACCACAAGATCGACGTCTACCGAGGCCGGCTCGCCGCCGGCGACGCCGACCAACTATGGGCGCCCAACCGCCCAGCGGGTGCCTCCTGAGCAATCCCCCAAGCAGTGCTTCGAAGTCTCCGGAGGGGCGCGCGCCGGGTGCGGCGCTTCGATGAGACTCGACAGTCCGGCGCGCCATCGTGCGGTCGGATCCCTCGAGGCGGTCACGCCTTCGGGAGGTGACTGTTCGGTCACTTCGGGCCCGGCATTCAGACCCCGGCGCCCGTGCGGCACCGAACTTCGCGCCGCGGGCCCCCACCTCCCCGACCACAGCCGCGGTTGCGCCCGGCGAAGTAGCGCCGCCGGGCCGTGTCGTCTCGACGGGTGACCTGCACGACCGCGTCCTTGCGTCCCAGCTTGACGCCCTGTGCGAAGTACAGCACGGAGTGCGGCTCGGGCTTGTGGCCCTTGACCAGGCGGGCCAAGGTATTGGCCGCGTGAATGCCGTGCGGCTGGGCGGTGCGACAGCCCGGCCGAGCTCCGGGCACCGCCGCACAGTCGCCCACGACAAAGATCCGTTCATCGGTGACGCCGCGCAGGAACTCGTCGACGATCGCACGTCCTTCCGAGTTGACCTCGAGACGCTGCGTGCCGCGAGGTCGGGGATGCCTGCCACGTTCGCCCACAGGGTCAGGTCGGAGGCGTGGTGGTAGATCGGCCGGGTGGTAGGCGCACGCGGTCAACACCGGCCTGGAGGTGCGGGGCTTCGGCCCCTCGCCCCTGCACGCTGGTCACGTTCGCCGACCAGGCCGATCCGGAGGCCCATCAGACGGCGGGACGCCGGCCGGCGCTGGTCTACCTCTGCGAGCAGGGCACGTTCTGCCCGTTCGCGCCCAAGCCCGGCGGCGCCAACGAGCGTGACAACCTGCTGGAGGTCCAGGCCGCGACGCGCTCGCCGACGAGCCGCCGACCGAGCCGGAGATGTCGCGCCGGCTCGCGCTCCGGGGCGCCAGGCCGGCCTCAGTCGAGGCAGAACTCGTTGCCCTCGGGGTCGGCCATCACGATGAAGCCGGCGCCGAGAGGCGGGTCGGGCTCGAAGCGGCGGAGGCGGCGGGCGCCGAGCGCCACCAGCCGGTCGCACTCGGTCTCGAGGGCCGCCATCCGCTCCTCGCCCTCGAGCCCAGGCGCGGCCCGGACGTCGAGGTGCACCCGGTTCTTGGTCTCCTTGCCCTCGGGCACCCGCTGGAAGAACAGGCGTGGGCCTGTGCCATCGGGGTCCACGACCGCCGACGCGTCGTTGCGGCGCTCCGGGGGCACACCCATCGCCGCCAGCGCCTCGTCCCAGGAGTCGAAGTCGCCCGGCGGCTCCTGCACCCGGTAGCCGAGCGCCTCCGCCCAGAACGGCGCCAGCGCGCGCGGGTCGGCGCAGTCGACCGTGACCTGGATCTCGCGGGCCATCTCACTGCCCCTTCCCGTGAGTGTGCGGGTAGAGGTCGCGCAGGAGGCACACCTCTGCCAGGTGGTGAATCATTTCACGGTTGATATGGAGCACGAGCTCGGCCATCGACCGGTCGGCCCACGGACCCTCCGCCTCCCCGCACGGGCGGGCAAGCCACTCCTCGCCCAGCGACTCGACGCCGGCCATCCAGGCGGCGTACTCGGCGTCGAGCTGTGCCAGGGCGTCGGCGGCGGTCGTGGCGTACTCGAAGGACTGGTAGTCGATCTCCGCCCGGCCGAAGTGGGCGGCGTTGCGCACCGCGAGCACGCCCACGATCACGTGGCCGAGCCGCCACGCGATGGTCGTGAACGGCGGCGGGTCGGGCTCGGGCATCGCGAAGTCGATCGTCATCGCTCCGGCTCCGCCCTGCACCGGGGCGGTCCCGGCGCCGCGCGGGCGCACACTCCAGCAGCCGGGCGCCGGCTCCCAGAAGTACTCATCGTCGGTGAGGCCGTCGAGCCGGCCCCGTAGTTGGGCGGTCCAGTGGTAGGCGAGCTGGTCGCGGAGTCGGGGGTTCCAGGTCTGGTCGGTCATGGCGTCAGCCTTGCGCAGATAGCGGACAGCTCTCGTCCGTGATCTGTGCGAGCATCGCCGGGTGACCGTGGAGGCGACCACCGTGCGGGTGCTGCGGCTGCTGGCCCTGCTGCAGCGTCGGCCGAGTTGGACCGCTGCCGAGCTCGCCGCCGAGCTCGGGGTCACCGACCGCTCGGTGCGCCGGGACGTGGCGCGGCTGCGCGCGCTCGGCTACCCGGTGCATGCGACCCCCGGAGTCGGTGGCGGCTACCAGCTCGGGGCCGGCACCCGACTCCCGCCGCTGCTGCTCGACGACGAGGAGGCGATCGCGACCGCGGTGTCGTTGCGGCTGGCGGCCGGCGGGACCGTGGCCGGGGCGGATGAGGCCGCGCTGCGCACGCTGGCGAAACTCGATCAGGTGATGCCGCCACGCCTGCGGGCCGAGGTGCGGGCCATTCACGGCGCCACCGATACGCTCACCAGTCCCGGGATCGTGGTCGACGCGGAGCTGCTGGTGACCCTCGCCCGGGCATGCCGGGACGCCGTCCGGGTGCGGTTCCAGTACGCCGGCCGCGACAGTGACGGCCGCGTGCGCACGGTCGAGCCGGTGCGGATGGTCGCGACCGGCCGCCGGTGGTACCTGATGGCGTGGGACGTCGACCGCGACGACTGGCGCACGTTCCGGCTCGACCGGATGCGGGAGGCGACCGCCACGACCTGGCGGTTCCAGCCGCGGGAACACCCCGACCCGGTCGCCCATGTGCAGCGGTCGGTGGTCGCGGCGCCGTACCGCTACGTCGCCCGGGTGCGGGTGCGTGCCGATGCCGACCGGGTCCGGGGGATGGTGCCCCCGTCGGTGGGGCGGGTCGACGACGACCGTGAAGGCTGGTGCCTGCTGACGGCCGGTGGCGACGATCCCGAGTGGCTCGCGATGCACGTGGCCGGGATGCACCTCGACGTGGAGGTGCTGGGGCCTCCCGAGGTGCTGGAGGCTGCCGCGCGCCTCTCGCGGCGGCTGGCCAGGATCGCCGGTGGCTGATCGGCCTTTCGTGGACACCGTGCCGGGGAGGTCGAGCAGCAGGCCGTTCTTGACCACGCTCGACATGAGTTGCATCGGCCCGAACCCCGTCGACCCTGGCGTCGATGTCGTGCGCGTCAGCCTGTCCAGGGCCGGAGTTTCTCGGGGTTGAGTACTGCCCAGATGTGCTTGATCCGGTCGCCTGCGACGTCGAACGCCATCACCACCACGGTGACGCCGTCTTGCTGAGCCACCAGACCGGGCTGAGCGTTGACCGTGCGTTCC
>NZ_WHTD01000098.1 GCF_009379765.1 Actinophytocola sp.
CACGATCTCCACGATCGGCGCCTACATCCTCGGCGCGTCCACGCTGCCGTTCATCTGGAACGTGTTCAAGAGCTACCGCTACGGCGAGACCACCACCGCCGACGACCCGTGGGGCTACGGCAACTCCCTGGAGTGGGCCACGAGCACCCCGCCGCCGCGGCACAACTTCACCGAGCTGCCCCGGATCCGCTCCGAGCGCCCGGCGTTCGACCTCCACTACCCGCACGCGGTGGAGCAGGCGAACGCGGACAAGTACATCGGACCGTTCAGCGGCAAGCACAACGGCGAGCCGTCGCCCGCGCCGTCCGAGGTCCTCGCGGGGGTCATGAACCCGGACGAGATCTCCAAGGGCGACCCCAAGAACCCGAACTGAGCGGGTCCTGGTGACGTCTCGATGACGCGGCCGAGCACCCCGGTGCTGATCACGGTCTCCGGACCGGACAAGCCGGGCGTCTCCTCGGTCCTGTTCGCGGTCCTCACCAGGCACGGGGTCGAGATCCTCGACGTCGAGCAGGTCGTCATCCGCGGCCAGCTGGTGCTCGGCGTGCTCGTCGGCACCGACCACGACCCGGAGGGCCTGCAGGAAGACGTCGAGCAGGCCATGGCCACGGTCGCGATGAGCGTGGCGGTCGAGGTGGGCGCCGACCCGCTCTCCCCGGCCCGGCTCGGCTCCAGCCACGTGCTCGTGGTGCTCGGCCGGCCGGTCACCGCCCGCGCGTTCGCCGAGGTGGCCCGCCGGCTCGCCGCGCTCGACGCCAACATCGACGCGATCCGGCGGGTGGCCGACTATCCCGTGACCGGGCTCGAGCTGCGGGTGTCGGTCGTGCGGGACACCCGCGAGGCCGACGCCGACCTGCGCTCGGCGCTCGCCGACGTGTCGGCCAAGGTCGGGCTGGACATCGCCGTCGAGCGCGAGGGCCTCACCCGGCGGGCGAAGCGGCTCGTCGTGTTCGACGTCGACTCCACGCTGATCCAGGGCGAGGCCATCGAGATGCTGGCCGCCAGGGCCGGCTGCGAGGCCGAGGTCCGGGCGATCACCGAGGCGACGATGCGTGGCGAGCTGGACTTCACCCAGTCGCTGCGGCGGCGGGTCGCGGCGCTGGCCGGGCTGCCGGAGTCGGTGCTCGACGACGTGGCCGACTCGATCACGCTGATGCCCGGCGCCCGCACGACCATTCGCACGTTGAAGCGGCTCGGCTTCCGGTGCGGCGTGGTGTCCGGCGGGTTCACCCGGATCATCGACCGGCTGGCCGAGGACCTGGCGCTGGACTTCAGCGTCGCGAACGAGCTCGAGATCGTCGACGGCAAGATCACCGGCCGGGTGCTCGGCGACATCGTCGACCGGGCCGGCAAGGCCGCCGCCCTCCGCGAGGCGGCCGCCAGGTTCGAGGTGCCGCTGGCCCAGTGCGTCGCGATCGGCGACGGTGCCAACGACATCGACATGCTGTCCACCGCGGGGCTCGGGGTCGCGTTCAACGCGAAGCCCGCGCTGCGCGAGGTGGCCGACACGGCATTGTCGCACCCGTACCTCGACGTGGTGCTGTTCGTCCTGGGCGTCACCAGGGCCGAGGTGGAGGCCGCCGACGCCGCCGACGGTCTGGATCTCATGCGCCCGTGAGCACCGTCCTCGGCCCCCTGGCCGCTCGGTACGCGGAATGGCTGCGGCTGCCCGCCGAGGCCACTCATGACATGGCGGACGAGGAGCCCGAGCTCGTCCGCGCCATGCCCGTCGTGCTGCGGATCGAGCGCACCGAACCGCCCGCCCGGACCGCGTTGCTCGAGGCGGCCGCGGCCGCCGCGGTGGCGGTCTGCCTGGACCCCCGGGCCGCCGCCGAGGACGGCGAGTGGCACGAGGCGCTGACGTCCTGGGTCGACGGCCGGATCCGCAAGGTCGCGCGCCGCGCCCGGGGCGCGCACTGGGAAGCGGTGCAGTCGCTGCCCGGGGTGACCGTGACCGTCGACGGCGCGTCCGCGCGGGCGCTCGTACCCGGCCGGGTGGTGGAGACGCCCAAGGAGGTCAGCCGGCTGCAGATCAGCGGCAGCGACCTGCCCGCCGACACCCCGGGCGAGCCGCCCGCCGGGGCCGCGGCGCTGTGGCTGAACCCGGTGATCGACATGACCGCCGGCAAGGCGGCCGCCCAGGTGGGCCACGCGACGATGCTGCTCGCCGCTCTCTGGGAGGCCGACGGCGGCGACCTGTCCGACTGGGCCGGCGTCGACTACCGCTGCGCGGTCCGCACCCCCACGCGCGACCTGTGGGCCGCCCTGCACCCGGGTGACGACCCGGCCGGCGCGTGGCGGCGGCGAGGCGTGGTGGCCGTGCAGGACGCGGGCTTCACCGAGGTCGCCCCCGGCACGGTCACCGTGCTGGCCCAGCTCCCGGACAAGTAACCCGGTCAGTTGCCCGCGTCGGGCGGCGCCGACGTGTAGCTGCCGTCCGCGCTGGTGCCCGACTCCGTCGCACAGCGGTCGTGCAGGCCGCCGCGCCGCGCGAACGATCTGATGCCCGGCAGGTCCAGGGTCCCGTACAAGGCCACCACCATGCCCGTCTCGACCGCGGGCAGCGGTTCGTCGCCGGCCGGGACCGGGTACCTGCGGCGCACCTCCCGCAGCGCCCGCGAGCCCGCGCTGGTGCGGCGCCGGAACGGCAGCCGCCGCCACCGGGGAACGAGCAGCCCGCGGGCCACTAGCTGCTCGCGCAACGCCACCAGCGCCTCGTCCACCGACGTGCGCCTGCGCAACGTGCCCGGCCCCATGGGCCCGCTCAGCGTCGCGTGGACCGCGCGCTCCAACGGGTCCGTCGCGTTGAGCAACGGTCCGGTCCGCTTGATCATCCCCGACCGGGCGACGGCCACCGCCGAGCGGCGGCGAAGCGTCACCAGCACGGCCAGCAGGGCACGGCGCGGCCCGCGGGCCAGGTAGCCCGCCATCGCCGGGCTCAGCTCGGCGTCCGCCCCACAGGTCGTCACGCCGTTCTATACGCCGGAACCTACTGGTCGCGTTGCCAGACGACGAAAAGCCCGTCCTCGGGGGTGGTCATGGCCTCGACGAACGCGTCGTTGTCGAAGCCGGGCATCGACTGCAGCCGGCTCATCAGGTCGTCGGCGGACGGGTCACCCGCTGGCACCGCGCAGCCGCCCCCGCCGGCGCGCACCAGGAGGAAGAACACGTCCTCCTTCCACGGGCCCTCCGGGGTGGTCCTGATCGCCACCTCGGCGAGGTCGGCCCAGGACACCGACTCCTCGGTGCCGTCGGCGAGCGACCGGCGGACGCCGTCGTCGTCGACGGTGATACCGGAATGAGTGGACACGCGAGTCTCCCTGGAGCAGATGAGGTTGGGCATAGTGGATCAGTTCGCCGCGTCCAGCCTGCGCAGGGCCGCCCGAACGACCTCCGCGTCGGATGTGGTCCAGTAGCCGGGCAGCGACGCGCGCAGGAAACCGCCGTAGCGCGCGGTGGCCAGCCGGGGGTCGAGGACGGCCACCACGCCCCGGTCGTCGGTGGAGCGCAGCAGCCGGCCGGTGCCCTGGGCGAGCAGCAGCGCCGCGTGGGTGGCGGCCACGGACAGGAACCCGTTGCCGCCGCGGGCCTCCACCGCGCGCTGCCGCGCGGACGCCAGCGGGTCGTCGGGCCGCGGGAACGGGATCCGGTCGACCACGACGAGCTGCAGCGACGGCCCCGGCACGTCCACGCCCTGCCACAGCGACAGCGTGCCGAACAGGCATGTGGCCGGGTCCTCGGCGAACTTGCGCACCAGCAGCGCCGTGGAGTCCTCGCCCTGGCACAGGATCGGCTGGTCGGACCGCTTGCGCAGCGCCTCGGTGGCCTGCTTGGCCGCGCGCATGGACGAGAACAGCCCGAGCGTGCGCCCGCCGGCCGCCTCCATCAGCTCCGCCAGCTCGTTCAAATAGGACGGTGGCAGCCCGTCACGGCCCGGTGGCGGCAGGTGCTTTGCGAGGTAGAGGATCCCGCTGCGGGCGTGGTCGAACGGCGAGCCGACGTCCAGCCCGGTCCACTTCGGACCCTCGATCGACTTGTCGGTGGCCGCGCCCTCGGTCTTGACGCTCTCGCCCTGCTCGGCCGGCAGCCCCCACGAGCGGGCCATGGTGTCGAACGTGCCGCCCAGGGTGAGCGTCGCCGACGTGAGCACGGTGGTGTGCTGGCCGAACAACCGCTCCCGCAGCAGCCCGGACACCGCGAGCGGGGCCGCCCGCAGCGCCGGCGGGCGCGGCGCGGCGACCCCGGAGTCGCCGGTGCGCCACACGACGTCCCGGCGGTGCGCGTCGTCGGCCTCGAACGCGCGCAGCAACCGCACCGCGGTGTCGTGCACCTCGTCGAGCTGGGACTGGGCGAGCTTGCGCGCGGTGGCGACCTCGACGTCGCCCGACCGCTCAGGGCCGAGGCCGGAGAGGCACGCGTACGCGGCGTCCCGGATGACCGACAGCGCGCCGGCCAGCGGCGTGGGCAGCGCGTCCAACCGGCCGGCGGGCAGGTCCTCGAGGATGAGCGTGAACCCGTCACCCGCCTCGAGCAGCCGGTCGGCGAGCTCCTGGTCGCAGACCCGGCCGGCCCGCCGCGCGGCCGCCGCGACGGCGGCGGAGGTGAGCTCCGCGGTGGCCGCCGAGGTGACCCGGTCGACCAGGTCGTGTGCCTCGTCGACGATGACCAGGTCGTGCTCGGGCAGCACCTGGAAGCCCTGCAGCGCGTCGATGGCGAGCAGCGCGTGGTTGGTGACGATGAGGTCGGCCCGGCCCGCCTCGGCGCGGGCCTTCTCGGCGAAGCAGTCGGTGCCGATGGGGCAGCGGGACGCGCCGAGGCACTCCCGCGCGGAGACCGACACCTGCCGCCAGGCGTGCTCGGTGACGCCCGGCACGAGCTCGTCGCGGTCGCCGGTGTCGGTGTCGGAGACCCACTCGCGCAGCCGGGTGACCTCGCGGCCGAGCGCGGAGACGGCGAACGGGTCGAAGAGGGCCGCGTCGTCCGGCTCGTCCTGCATGCCGCTGTCGAGCTTGTTGAGGCACAGGTAGTTGCGCCGGCCCTTGAGGATGGCGAACGTGGGCTTGCGGCCGAGCGGGCCGGCGAGCGCCTTCTCCAGGCGCGGCAGGTCGCGGTCGACGAGCTGGCGCTGGAGGGCGATGGTGGCGGTGGACACGACCACGGTGGCCTCGCGCTCGACCGCGTGCAGCAGGGCCGGCACCAGGTAGGCCAGCGACTTGCCGGTGCCGGTGCCGGCCTGCACCGCGAGGTGGTCGCCGGTGCGGATGGCGCGGGAGACCGCCTCGGCCATGGCCAGCTGACCGGGTCGCTCGGTGCCGCCCACCGCGCCGACCGCCGTCGCCAGCAACTCGGACACGCCCGGGAGTTCGGTGGAGGATCGCGGCACAGCCGAACGGTACCTCTGCCCACCCACAATCCTGCGCATGCACCCTGGGGGCGCTGGTCGCCCGGACGGGTTGTCCATTCGCCTCGACCGGGTGGCAGCGGGTTCGCACGCTGGCGCGGGCTGCGCCGGGCGGGTGTCCTCGTGGTCATGACCATGCGAAACGCCAGACGCACCGGCACCGTAGGGCTGGCCATCGCCGGCCTGGTGCTCATCGGTGTGACACCCGCACAGGCCGCCGACTGGGAGGCGGTCTCCGCCGGCTCGCTCGGCTCGGCGAACCTGATCCTGGACGGCGAGCCGGCCGGGATCGAGCCGATCGCCGCGTGTGACTCCGAGGACGCCACGTCGGGCAGCACGTCCGGCGCCGAGATCGAGGACTTCGTGGAGTTCGCCAGCGGGTCGACCACCTGCACGCGCGACGAGAGCAACGGCGTGGCCACCGCCAGGGTCATCGGCGGCCGGTTCCGCCTCGACGGCCTTCGGTCCTACGGCGGCCCGCGGATCCGCATGACGAGCTACTCGGCCACCTGCAACACGACCGCGACCGGCTCCCAGGCGTCGTTCCAGTTCACCGGCCTGACCGGGGTCGAGGTCCCGTCGAACATGCCCCCCAACCACAAGGTGACGATCCCCGGCCGGCGCCCGCACGCCAAGCCGCTGGCGACGATCGTCTTCAACGAGAAGATCGTGCCCTCGCCGCCGGACGGCAGCATGACGGTGAACCTCATGCACATCAAGCTGTTCCCGAAAGGACCGGCCACCAGGCCGAGCGGTGACATCGTGGTCGGCTCGGTGAGCTGCGCGCCGTTCTAACCGAGTCCGAGGTAGACAGACCGGCGGGAGGCCGCGACGGACCCACCGTCCGGTGTGAACACTCGGATGAGGCCACCGGCGAGCATCGTCTCGAGGGTTCCGGTACATGCGTTGCCAGATGACGATGGCGGCCGTGCACCCGCGAGTCCAACCCCCAGGACCCGCGAGTCCAACGCTCAGGACCCGCGAGTCCAACGCTCAGGACCCGCGAGTCCAACGCTCAGGACCCGCGAGTCCAACTCGCGGCGGTCGGGGGCGGGTCAGGTCACCCGCGGGGTGCCGGTCAGCAGGACGGCGTTGGAGGTCAGCTCCCGCAGGGCCGCGGCCACCGTCGGCTCGGCCACGCCAGCGGTGAGGTCCAGCAGCACCGTCGTCGCGAAGCCCTCCCGGGACGCGTCCAGCGCGGTGGCCCGCACGCAGTGGTCGGTCGCGATCCCCACCACGTCCACAGTGGACACCTCACGCGCACGCAGCCAGTCGGCCAGGGAGGTGCCGTCCGGGGTGGATCCCTCGAAACCCGAGTACGCCGCCGCGTGCGCGCCCTTCGAGAACACGGCCTCGATCCCGCCGACGTCCAGCGACGGGTGGAACGACGCGCCCGGCGTGCCCGCCCGGCAGTGCGGCGGCCACGTGTCGACGAAGTCGGGCTCGGCGGAGAAGTGCGCACCGGGGTCGATGTGGTAGTCCCGCGTCGCCACCACATGGTCGTGGCCGCCGGTGTGCAGCAGCGCCGTGACGGCCGCCGCCACCTCGGCCCCGCCCGCGACGGCGAGCGAGCCGCCTTCACAGAAGTCGTTCTGCACGTCGACGACGATCAGCGCGTTGGCCACTGCGTGCTCCTCATGAGTAGACGGTGGGAATGGCCGGCTCACCGTGGGACAGCTTGAGCCCCTCCCACGGCAGGCTCACCAGCCCGTCCCGCACCCGTTGCCGGCTCTGGTCAAGGGTGGGCAGGTCGGCCACCGGTTGTCCACCACGAAGCTGCGGCACCACCAGCTGCCGGTCGTGCTCGCCCGCCTTCGGCAGGTCGTCGGCGAGGACGTACACGACCTCCTCCAGCGCCGTGCCGGTCGGCTTGTGCCGGCGCAGCGCCGCCTTGCGCCCGGCCCGCGACTCCTTGTGCGAGCTGCGTTTCGCCACCGGCCGGCCGTCCACCTCGACCAGCTTGTAGACCATCCCGGCGGTCGGCGAGCCCGACCCGGTGACGAGCGAGGTGCCCACCCCGTAGGCGTCGACCGGCTCGGCCCGCAGCGCGGCGATCGCGTACTCGTCGAGGTCGCCGGACACCACGATCCGGGTGTTGCGCGCGCCCAGGTCGTCGAGCTGCACCCGGGCCTGCCTGGCCAGCACGCCGACGTCACCGGAGTCGATCCGGACCGCGCCGAGCGACGGGCCGGCGACCTCGATGGCGGTCTCGATCCCGGCGGTGATGTCGTAGGTGTCCACCAGCAGCGTCGTGCCCGTGCCCAGCGCCTCGACCTGTGCGGCGAACGCGTCCCGCTCGCTGTCGTGCAGCAGGGTGAACGCGTGCGCGCAGGTCCCGGCGGTGGGGATGGCGTAGGTGCGGCCGGCCTCCAGGTTGGACGTCGTGGCGAAGCCCGCCAGGTACGCCGCCCGCGCCGAGCTGACCGCGGCCGCCTCGTGCGTGCGCCGGCCGCCCATCTCGATGATCGGCCGGCCGTTCGCGGCACTCACCATCCGCGCGGCGGCGGACATGATCGCGCTGTCGTGGTTGAGCACCGACAGCACGAGCGTCTCCAGCAGCACCGCCTCGGCGAACGTGCCGCGCACGGTGCACAGCGGCGAGCCGGGGAAGTACAGCTCGCCCTCGGGGTAGCCGTCGACGTCGCCGGCGAAGCGGTAGTCCGCGAGCCAGCCCAGCGTGGCCGCGTCGACGACCTCGCGGTCGGCGAGCTCGCGCAGCTCGTCGTCGCCGAAGGTGAACCGGCTGATCGCGTCGACGACCCGGGCGGTGCCGCCGACGATGCCGTAGCGCCGCCCGTTCGGCAGCCTGCGGGCGAACGTCTCGAACACGCACCGCCGCTCCGCCGTACCGGCGGCCAGCGCGGCGGCCAGCATGGTCAGCTCGTAGTGGTCGGTGAGCAGCGCGGTGCTGGTGCCGGTCATGAACGGTGAGCCTAGACATGCCACCATGGACAGCATGTCGGTCCGGATGCCAGCGGTGATGTCGTCACCTGTGGAACAGGAACAGGAACAGACACAGACCGCGCCGATCGGCTCGGAGGTCGCGGCCGAGGACAAGCCGTGGCAGACCATCGTGTGGAACGACCCGGTCAACCTGATGTCCTATGTGACCTTCGTGTTTCAGAAGCTGTTCGGCTACTCCCGAGAACAGGCCACCAAGCTGATGCTGGACGTGCACCACAAGGGCCGGGCGCTCGTGTCGTCGGGCTCCAAGGAGAAGGTGGAGGGCGACGTCGCGAAGCTGCACGCGGCGGGGCTGTGGGCGACGATGCAGCACCAGTCGTGATCCCCTGGGAGCGCGTCGGCGACACGGTCACCACCAAGCTCGACCGGCGGGAGGCCACCGTGCTGCGCGGGCTCATCACCCAGATCGACGGCATGCTGCGCGCCCGGCTCGACGCCACCCCGCAGGACGAGCTCGCCGAGCTGACCGGCATCCGCACCGGCATGACCTCCGCGCCGGACGACCCGATCCTGGCCCGGCTGCTGCCCGACTTCCACCGGCTGGACCGCGACGACGAGCCCTCCAAGGAGGAGCGTGACTCGGCGGCCGCGCTGCGCTCGCTGCACGAGCCGGACCTGCTCGACCTCAAGACGGGGGTGGCGGGCGTCGTGCTGGACACCTGCCCGCCCAGCGGCGGCACGGTGAAGCTGTCCCTCGAGCAGGCCGACGCGTGGCTGTCGGCGGTCAACGACGTGCGGCTCGCGCTCGGCACCACGCTCGACGTCACCGACGACATGCCGGAGGACCTGCCAGACGACGACCCGCGCAGCCCACACCTCGGCGTCTACCAGTGGCTGACGTGGATGCAGGAGCACCTGGTGCTGGCCCTGTCGCCCGATGAGCTTTAACGCGATCACCGACGTCGACGGCGTCCTGGTGGGTCACCACCAGCGGATCGGCGACGGCTGGGCGACGGGCACCACGGTCGTGCTGCTGCCGGCGGGCTCGACCGGTGCCGTCGACGGCCGGGGCGGTGCGCCCGGGACGCGGGAGACCGATCTGCTGCTGCCGGAGAACATGGTCCAGCAGGTCGACGCCATCTGCCTGTCCGGCGGCAGCGCGTACGGCCTGGCGGCGGCCGACGGCGTGCTGCGGTGGCTCGGCTCGCGCAACCAGGGGTTCCGGGTCGGGGCGGGGGAGCACGAGGTCGTGCCGATCGTCCCGGCCGCGGTGCTGTTCGACCTGCCGCGCGGTGCGTGGGGCAACCGGCCGACCGCCGAGTTCGGCACCCTGGCCTGCTCGCTGGCCGCGTCGGGGCCGGTCGCGCAGGGCTGTGTGGGGGCGGGCACCGGGGCGAAGGTCGGCTCGCTGAAGGGCGGCATCGGCACGGCGAGCGCGTCGGTGGACGGGTTCACCGTCGGTGCCTTGGCGGCGGTCAACGCGGCGGGCGAGGCCGTCGACGCGGCCACCGGTACGCCGTGGGCCGCCGACCACGAGGTCGCGGCGGAGTTCGGCCGGTCGTGGCCCGGCAGGCCGGGCGTGCTGCCGGCGGTGGCGCCGACGGACCTGAACACGACGATCGGCGTGGTCGCGGTGGACGCGGACCTGTCGAAGGCGGAGTGCCGGCGGCTGGCCGTGGCCGCGCAGGACGGCCTCGCTCGGGCGGTTCGCCCGGCCCACTCGATGTTCGACGGCGACACGGTGTTCGCCGTGGCCACGCGGGCCACCCCGCTGGTCCCGGCCGACGCGCCGTTCGGCCCGGTGGCCCGGGCGGCGGCCCTGGACCACCTGTGCGCGGCGGCGGCGGAGGTCTTCGCGCGGGCCGTGGTGCACGGCGTCCTGGCGGCGACGTCGCTGGCCGGGCTGGCGGCCTACCGCGACGTGTGGCCCGCCGACCGGCGTTAGTGGTCTCACACACTGGGAAGATCGTGCCCACCACGTAGGATTGACGCGTGCTTCGGATCAGCCGTGACCTGGTGGACGCGATGGTGGCGCACGCTCGCCGGGACCACCCGGACGAGGCGTGTGGCGTTCTCGCCGGCCCGGAGGGCTCCGACGAGCCCACGCGGTTCCTGCCCATGCTCAACGCGGCCCGCTCGCCCACGTACTACCAGTTCGACGCCACCGAATGGAACGCCGTGTACCGGGAGATGGCGGGCAAGGACGAGGAGCCGGTGGTCATCTACCACTCGCACACCACGACCGACCCGTACCCGTCGCGCACCGACATCGCCCGCGCCGGCGAGTACGCGACGCTGCTGCCGTCCCCGCACTACGTGCTGATCGCGACCCGCGACCCCGAGGTGCACGAGCTTCGCTCGTACCGCATCGAGGACGGCGAGGTCACCGAGGAGCCCGTCGAGGTCGCCGAGCGCGGCTGAAATACAGACGCGTCCCGAACGTCCTACCAATACAGCCGGATCACACAGCGGAGGTAACCCATGGCCGTCATCGTCTCCATCCCCACCATTCTGCGCACCCACACCGGCGGCGAGAAGTCGGTCGAGGCGAGCGGTACCACCCTGGCCGAGGTCATCGACAACCTCGAGGCCAACCACGGTGGGCTCAAGGCGCGCCTGGTGAAGGAGGGGTCGTTGCACCGCTTCGTGAACGTGTACGTCAACGACGAGGACGTGCGCTTCGCCGGCGGCCTCGAAGCGTCGATCGCCGACGGCGACAACGTGACCATCCTCCCCGCGGTCGCCGGCGGCTGAGCGTGACCCGGTTCGACTCGCTGCTCGACGCCCTCGGCAACACGCCGCTGGTCGGTCTCCCTCGGCTGTCGCCGTCGGCCGACGTGCGGATTTGGGCCAAGCTCGAGGACCGCAATCCCACGGGGTCCATCAAGGACCGGGTGGCGTTGCGGATGATCCAGGCCGCCGAGGAGGACGGCGTGCTCCGGCCCGGCGCCACCATCCTCGAACCGACCTCGGGCAACACCGGCATCTCACTGGCGATGGCCGCCAAGCTCAAGGGCTACGGGCTGGTCTGCGTGATGCCGGAGAACACCTCCGAGGAGCGCCGCCAGGTGCTTCAGGCCTACGGCGCGCGGATCGTGTACTCGCCGGCCGCGGGCGGGTCGAACGAGGCCGTGCGGCGGGCGAAGGAGCTGGCGAAGCAGAACCCGGACTGGGTGATGCTCTACCAGTACGGCAACCCGAACAACGCGGGCGCGCACTACCACGGCACCGGCCCGGAGATCCTGCGCGACCTCCCCACGGTCACGCACTTCGTGGCGGGCCTCGGCACCACCGGCACGCTGGTCGGCGCCGGCCGGTACCTGCGCGAGCAGAAGCCGGACATCCAGATCGTCGCCGCCGAGCCGCGCTACGGCGAGCTCGTCTACGGCCTGCGCAACCTCGACGAGGGCTTCGTGCCGGAGCTCTACGACCCCGAGGTGCTCACCGCCCGCTACTCGGTCGGCTCCTACGACGCGCTGCGCCGGACGAGGCAGCTGCTGGAGACCGAGGGCATCTTCGCAGGCATCTCGACGGGCGCGATCCTGCACGCGGCGCTGGCGGTGGCGGAGAAGGCGGCGGCCAACGGCACCCGCGCGGACGTGGTCTTCGTGGTGGCCGACGCGGGCTGGAAGTACCTGTCGACGGGCGCGTACGCCGGCTCCCTCGACGAGGCCGCCGAACGCCTGGACGGCCACCTCTGGGCCTGAACCCCCCGCGAGTCCAACCCCCAGGACCCGCGAGTCCAACGCTGGGAACCCGCGAGTCCAACGCCCAGGACCCGCGAGTCCAACGCCCAGGACCCGCGAGTCCAACATTGGGGACCCGCGAGTCCGGCGTTCCGGCCGGGCTCGGGGGTGAACTCAGGGTTCGTCCGGAGTCGCGCCGCCGGCTGGACACGTAACCTCGGTTGGGTGAGCACTCTCCCGGCCAAGCCGGCCGACAAGCCCAAGGGCCCAGCGAACCGGATCGTGCCGCCCAACCCCGTGCAGGCGGCGATCGTCATCGGGGCGTTCACCGCCCTGCTCTACCTGCTCGAGGCGGTCGACGCCATCCTGCCGGCCAACCTCGACAACCTCGGCATCCAGCCGCGCACCCTCGGCGGCCTCGACGGCATCATCTGGGCGCCGCTGCTCCACCACGGCTGGTCGCACCTGTTCGCCAACACCCTGGCCATCGTCGTGTTCGGGTTCCTCGCCATGGCGGGCGGCATCGGGCAGTGGGTCGCGGTCACCCTCATGATCTGGCTCGCCAGCGGCATCGGTGTCTGGCTCACCGGCGGCGCAGGCGTCACCGTCGGCGCGTCCGGCATCGCGTTCGGGTGGCTCGCGTACCTGCTGGTCCGCGGCCTGTTCAACCGCAGCTTCAGGCAGTTCGCGGTCGCCGTCGTGCTGTTCCTCTACTGGGGGAGCACGCTGCTCGGCGTCCTGCCGGGCAACCCGGGTGTCTCGTGGCAGGGCCACCTCTTCGGCGCCCTCGGCGGCCTCCTCGCCGCATGGTTCGTGTCCATGGCCAACCGAAGGGGCAAGCAGCCGGCCGGCACACCGACGACCACCCCGACCGACGCGTGACGGCGCCCATCGGCATCTTCGACTCCGGCGTCGGCGGGCTCACGGTCGCGCGGGCGATCGCCGACCAGCTGCCCGGCGAGCGGCTGCGCTACGTCGGCGACACCGCCAACGGCCCGTACGGCCCGCTGCCCATCGCCGAGGTCCGCCGGCACGCGCTCGCCATCGCCGACGACCTCGTCAAGGGCGGGGTGAAGATGCTGGTCATGGCCTGCAACACGGCCTCCGCCGCGTGCCTGCGCGATGCTCGCGAGCGCTACGACATCCCGGTCGTCGAAGTGGTCGTGCCGGCCGTTCGCCGGGCCGTGGCCACCACCCGCAACGGCCGGGTCGGCGTCATCGGCACCGCCGGCACCGTCCGCTCCCGCGCCTACGACGACGCGTTCGCCGCCGCTCCCGACATCGCGCTCACCAGCGCCGCCTGCCCACGGTTCGTCGACTTCGTGGAGCGCGGCATCACCTCCGGCCGGCAGGTCCTCGGCCTCGCCCAGGGCTACCTCGAGCCGCTCCAGGAGGCCGACGTGGACACCGTCGTGCTCGGCTGCACGCACTACCCGCTGCTCACCGGCGTCCTGCAGATCGTCATGGGCAACGACGTCACGCTCGTCTCCAGCGCCGAGGAGACCGCCAAGGACGTGGTCCGCGTGCTCACCGAGCGCGACATGCTGTCCGGCGCCGCGCCGGACGACGTGCGCCACGAGCTCGTCGCCACCGGCCCGGCCGACCCGTTCGCCCGGCTGGCCCGGCGGTTCCTCGGTCCGGATCTCGGCGCCATCGTTTCGGCCACGCCTTAGGCTGTTCGGCGTGCTGTTGACCGTCCTCGGCTGCTCCGGCAGCGCCCCGGGGCCACGCTCCCCCTCCTCCGGCTACCTGGTGGAGGCCGACGGCTTCATGCTCGGTATGGACCTCGGCAACGGCACGCTCGCCGAGCTGCAGGCCGTGCGCGACCCGTTCGCCCTCGACGCGCTGCTGTTCTCCCACCTGCATCCCGACCACTGCGCCGACTTCTCCGCGCTCACCGTGCTGCGCCGCTACCACCCGGAGCCCTCGCGCGACCCCCGCGCGCACCGGCTGCCGGTGCACGCGCCGAGCGAGGCGCCGACCCGGTTCGCGGCGGCCTACGCCCCGGACGAGGCGGAACGCGCCGTCGCCGACCTCACCGACATCTACGAGTTCCGCCCGCTCGCGCCCGGAACGATCCACATCGGACCCTTCGAGGTCACCTCGGGCATCGCGGCGCATCCCTGCGAGGCGTTCAGCTTCCGGATCGTCCACAGCGGACGGACGCTGGTCTACACGGGGGACACGGGAGTCTCCGCGGACCTCGACTCGCTGGCCGCGGGCGCGGACGTGGTGCTCGCCGAGAGCTCCTGGACCCACGCCGACGACCGCCCGGTCGACCTGCACCTGTCGGGGGTGGAGGCGGGCCGGCTCGCGAAGGCCGCGGGGGCGGGCCGGCTGCTGGTCACCCACGTGCCGCCGTGGACGGACGGCGCCACCGTGCTCGCCGAGGCCCGCGCGGAGTTCCCCGGCCCGGCCGAGCTCGTGGCCCGGGGCGCGCGGTACGAGATCTAGTGTCGCGTGACCCTGAAACCTTTACGCCGCTGCGGCCAACGCGGCCCCTGGCTGCGTTGGAGAAAAGCCCAAGTACATCCAGTACGAGCGGCTTTCCTCCGCCTAGCCAGGAGCCACGTTGATCCACAGCGGACGCAAAGGAACAGGATCACGCGACACTAGAACATTCGGGGACTCCCGGCGAGGTCCGGACCGGGAGCCCGGAGTCCGAGCATCGAGCATCCTTGGACAGTCGTCAAGAGTTAACTGGACAACTGTCAAGAAATCCGGCGTGCCGGTTTAGAATGTCCTTCGTGTCTCAGGTCGTCGACCCGAAGCAGGACCGGATCTCGCGTCGGCAGGTCGACAAGTTCGCCGAGCGGCGTGCGCAGTTGGCCGCGTCCGCGCTGTTGACCCTGTCCGAGCTCGGCTACGCCCGCACGAGCCTGCGGGAGATCGCGCAGAACTCGGAGTTCTCGCACGGCGTGCTGCACTACTACTTCCGCGACAAGGCCGAGTGCGTCACCCGCTACGACCAGGTCGTCGCCACCTCGCGGACCGCCGAAGGGCTGCGGGAGAGGTTCGGCGCGGCGATGGCCCAGACGCTGCGCGAGGACGGCTCGATGCACCGGCTCTGGTACGACCTGCGCAACCAGAGCCTGTTCGAGAAGTCGTTCCAGGAGGACGTCACGGAGATCGACCGGAGCCTCGAGCGGATGATCTGGCGGATCGTCACGCGGTACGCGGAGCTCTCCGGGTCAACGCTCACGGTGACGTCCCGCTTGGCATACGCGCTGTTCGACGGCGTGTTCCAGCAGGCGCTGTTCTGGCACCTGGCCGGCGGCGACACCACCTCGGCCGAGCTGCGGGAGCACGTCGGGCAGGTCCTCGACCGGGTGACCGCCTCGGTCTGAGCCGGCCCGCACGTGCGGCGGGTGGCGGAGCACCAACCAGCCCAGCAGGCCGACCGGGATGATCAGCCAGCACGACAGCAGCCGGTAGACCAGCACGGTCGCGGCCGCCGCGGCCTCGCCCGCGCCGGCCGACACGAGCCCGGCGAGCAGGCTGATCTCGATCACGCCGATGCCGCCCGGGGTGAGCGGGATCTGCCGGACGATCTGGACGGTCAGGTAGATCGCGCCGAGCGTCACGATGTCGAGCGGCAGGTGGAACGCGCGCGCCGCGGCGTAGAGGCAGAGCAGGTCGGTGAGCCAGTTGGCGAGCGCGGCGCCGAGCGCGAGGCCCCAGTGCCGGCCCGGCACCGCGCGCGAGCTGGTGACCGCGTCGGCCACCGGCCGCAGCGCGGCGGCCACCCGCGGCCCGCGCGGCGCGATCCGGGCGAGCGGGCCGACGTGCGGGCGCGGCCGGCCCGACTGGAGCTGCCAGCTGGACTGCCACGCGACCATGCCGACGAAGATCAGCAGACCGACCGTGAGCACAGCGGAGACCCGGGTCATCGCGGGGTGGTCGTGCCAAGCCGCGCCGAGCCTCACCGCGGCGGTGGCGAGCGCGCCGGTCGCGTAGAGCAACGCCAGCGCGGCGACCGACAGGAGTCCGGAGAGAACCATCACGGTGGCGGCCGTGCGCCGGCTCGCGCCGTCGGTGCGGAACTGCTTGAACGCGTACGCGGCGGAGACGGCCGTGCCCGCGGGCAGGCTGATCGCGATGGCGGAGCGGCTGAACGCGAGCGCGAGGGCGCGGTGTCGTGGCATCGTGACACCGAAGGCGGTGAGGAGTCGGCGTTGCTGGCGGGCGAACATGCCCATGGAGATCATTTCCGCGGCCGCGGCGACGGCGAGCCAGCTCACGTCGGCGTTGGTCAGCGCGGTGGTCACGTCGCCGACGCCCGGCAGCTTGTCGCGCAGTGTCAGCACCGCGACAAGCAACAGCGCGAGCACGACGGCGACCCGAAGCAGGGTCAATCCTCGGTGTCTGGTCTTCCCCGCCATGTCCCCCTCCGCAATTTCATCATGTGATGAACTCTCCTCCGTCGAGGCGCTTCGGTCAATCGGAAGTGATGGTCGTTCGGGTGGGCGCCTGGAGACCTTCGCCACAGTCGTAGGGTTGCCCGGTGGCGCGAAGCGATGGCAGGAACGACGACCAGCTCAGGGACATCAAGCTCACCCGCGGGTACCAGGAATGGCCGGCCGGCTCGGTGCTGGTCGAGTTCGGCAAGACCCGGGTGTTGTGCGCGGCGAGCGTGACCGATGGGGTGCCGCGCTGGCGCAAGGGTTCCGGCCTCGGCTGGGTCACCGCCGAGTACGCGATGCTGCCGTCCGCGACCAACACCCGGGGCGACCGCGAGTCGGTGAAGGGCCGGGTCGGCGGGCGGACGCACGAGATCAGCCGGCTGATCGGCCGGTCGCTGCGCGCGTGCATCGACCTGACGGCGTTGGGCGAGAACACGATCATGATCGACTGCGACGTGATCCAGGCGGACGGCGGCACCCGGACCGCCGCGATCACCGGCGGCTTCGTGGCGCTCGCCGACGCGGTCACCTGGCTGGGTGCGGCCGGCCGGCTCGCCGACCCGCAGCCGCTGTCCTGCGCGGTGTCCGCGATCAGTGTCGGTGTGGTCGACGGCCGGGTGCGGCTGGACCTGCCGTACGAGGAGGACGCGCGGGCCGAGGTCGACATGAACGTGGTCGCCACCGACGCCGGCACGATCATCGAGGTCCAGGGCACCGGCGAGGGCGCGACGTTCACCCGGTCCACTTTGGACAAGATGCTCGACATCGCACTCGCCGGCTGCGCGGACATCAACGCCAAGCAGGCCGCCGTGCTCGCCGAGCCGTACCCGGGCGCGCTGCCCGAGCCGAAGGCGGTCCGTTCGTGACCAGGCTCCTGGTGGCGAGCAGGAACGCGAAGAAGCTCGAGGAGCTGCGCCGCATTCTCGACGGCGCCGGGCTCGAGGTCGTCGGCCTCGCCGACGTGCCGGCGTTTCCCGAGGCCCCGGAGACCGGCGCGACGTTCGAGGAGAACGCCGTCGCGAAGGCCAGGGACGCGGTGGCGGCCACGGGGCTGCCGACCGTCGCCGACGACTCCGGCATCGCGGTCGACGCGCTGAACGGCATGCCCGGCGTGCTGTCCGCGCGATGGGCCGGCAGCGCCAAGGACGACATGGCGAACCTGTCGCTCGTGCTCGAGCAGCTCGCCGACGTCCCGGACGAGCGCCTCACGGCGGCGTTCGTGTGCGCGTCGGCGCTGGTCCACCCGGACGGCACCGAGGTGGTCGTGCGCGGCGAGTGGCCGGGCACGATCGCGCGGAAACCACGCGGCACCAACGGTTTCGGCTACGACCCGATCTTCGTCCCGGATGGCGGGACGCGCACGTCGGCCGAGCTGCCGTCGGCGGAGAAGGACGCGGTCTCGCACCGGGGCCGCGCGCTCGCCCAGCTACTGCCGCACCTGCGCGCCCTGTCCGAGTAGCACCGGCTCGACGATCTCCTCCGCCAACCACCGGGCGACGCCCTGGGGGTAAGGCGCGGCGAGGTTCAGGACGAGGTGGGAGAAGCCGATCCCGGTCAGCTCGTGCAGCACGGCCCGGGTCGCCGCCGGGTCGTCGTAGGACACGATGACCTGGGTCGAGCGGGTGATCTCCCGCGGGTCGCGGCCCATCGCCGCGCAGTGCTCGTCGAGGATCCTGCTCCGCTCGGCGAGATAGGTGATGGCGTTGTGCGGCGGGCCCGGCACGTTCCAGATGTCCGCGTGCTCGGCCACCACGCGCAGCGTCCGCCGCCCCCAGCCGCCGATGAGGATCGGCAGCTGGCGGGCCGGCACACACACGGCCTCGCCGGAGAACGGTTCGCCGGTCCACATGCGACGGACGAGTGAGCACGTCTCGGCCAGCCGGGCGATGCCCTCGTCCGGTGACACGAGCGGCAGGCCGTAGCCGTGGTACTCGCGCAGCACCAGGTCCTGGTGCGGCCGGTCCAGCGCGGTCCCGCCGACGCCGATGCCGAACACCAGCCGCCCGCCGGAGATCGCGTCGACGGTGGCCGCCATCTTGCCCAGCACGGCCGGCGGCCGGGCCATGTTGGCGCTGACCATCAGGCCCAGCCCGAGCCGTTCGGTGCGGGCGGCGAGTGCGGCGAGCAGCGTCCAGCCCTCGAGGATCGGCCCGGCCGGGTCGCCGAACAGTGGCACGAAGTGGTCCCAGAGCCAGGCGTGCTCGATGGCCGGCACGGTGTCGGCTTCCTGCCAGACCCGCAGGATCTCGTCGTAGGTCGTGTGTACCGGCGGCGTCTTGAGCCCGAAGCTGAGTTCCATCCCTGCCCTTTCGTTAGCCGGCTATCGACTACGTTAGCCGGCTAACGAAATGCTGGCAAGCCGGGTCGCTCTACGCTCGCCGAATGACCGAGCTCCTGCGGCTGTTCACCCGCGCGCACAAGCTGCTGCGTGCCGAGACCGACGAGGCGATGAGCCGCTACGGCGTGCGGGTGGGACAGAATCTCGTGCTCGAGGTGCTGTGGGAGACCGACGGCCGCACGCCGGGGGAGCTCGCCGCCCGCCTGGGCGTCGCGACGCCGACCGTGGTCAAGTCGGCGAGCCGGATGGCCGCCGCGGGCCTGCTGACCCGCCGCCGCGACGAGTCCGACGCCCGCCTGGTCCGCCTCTACCTGACCGACCACGCCCGCGCGGTCCGCGACCCCATCGAGACGGGCCGCGCCCGCCTGGAGCAACGCATCACCGACTCCCTGACGGACGAGGAACGCCGGGTGCTCCGCGCGGCCCTCACCAAGATCATCGACGAGCTGGCGCCGGGCTAGACTTGTCTCGTGGATCTTGGTCTATGGGATTCGTGATCCAGCTGGCTCCTGGCAAGGCGGCGGAAGGTCGCGCATACCGGGTTGTATTCGGGCCTTCCGACAACGCGGCCAGGGGGCAGCTGGGCGCGAATACCACGATCCAAGATCCGCGAGACATGGCCTAGATCCCTGGCAGCCGGCCGGTCATCGCCATGGCGGCCGCGGTCACCGACTGCGCGGAGGTCTGCCAGCCGGAGCCGAGCGGGTGCTCGGTGAGCAGCACGACGACGTACCGGAAGTCGGGGCCGACCAGGCCGGTGCTGTGCAGCACCATCGCCTCGTCGTTGTTGCCCCAGCCCTGCTTGATCGCCCACTGGGCCTTGAGCCCGGTCGGGATGCCGAAGTACTGGTCGAACCCGTCCGCGGCGTACGGCGTCGCCCGCCCGAGCGACTTGACGATCAGCGCCTGGTCCTCCGGCGGCATCGCCAGCACGTGCCGGTAGATCGCCGCGACGTCCCGCGGCGTCACCACGACCTCGCCCCACTGGCCGGGCACCTCCGGCGGCCGTACGCCGCCGAGGCCGAGCTCGGCGGCGGTCCGCGCCACCATGCCGACCCCGCCGTCCTTGACCCAGAACATGCTCGCGAGGTCGTCGTCCGAGAGCGACAGCATCCGGGCGATCCGCTCGCGGTCCTCGGCGTCCGCGCCGTTCTCCAGCGCGTCGATCGCGATCAGCAGCTTCACCAGCGACGCGGACCGGAACGGCCGGTCGGCGTTGTACGCGAGCGGCGTCGTGCCGGTGGTCCGGTCGAACACGAACGCGCCGAGCGTCGTGTTCGGCTCCACCTCCGCCGCCGCCTCGGCGAGGAGCCTGGCGTCGATCGCCTCCGGGCGCTTGTCCCCCCTCCGCTCGACCTTCGGTTCGGTGGGCGGGTTCTTCGGCATCGGCGTCGGCGGCAGGCTGGCGCTCGACTGCGGTGCGATCTGGATGGGCGGCCCCGGGGGCGCGCTCGTATCCACCGGACGGGCGCCGCAGCCGACGATCAGCCCCAGGGGCAGGACCACCGCGAGCCAGCGAACGCCACGGAGCGGGAAAGTGCGCATGCCGTCAATACGCCGCTGGAATCGGCGAAGTTGACCTGGTCGGACGACAACTTCCCGCACGCCCGTGGCGTACGAACCAGACCCGCGGCACGTTGTCGCGCGGTGCTTATCGGGCCCGATTCGTTATTTTCAGACGCCGATATCCTTGCGCAGCTTCGCTACGTGACCAGCCGCTCGCACGTTGTACATGGCCTTGGCGATCTTGCCCTCGGGATCGACGACGAACGTGGACCGGATCACGCCGGTGATCGTCCGGCCGTAGTTCTGCTTCTCGCCGAACGCACCCCACTCGACGAGCACCTCGCGGCTCTCGTCCGACAGCAGCGGGAAGGTGAGCCCCTCGTCGGCGGCGAACTTGGCGAGCTTGGCAGGCTTGTCCGGGGACACGCCGAGCACGGTGAAGCCGGCGTCGTTCAGCTCGGCCAGGTTGTCCCGGAAGTCGCAGGCCTGCTTGGTGCAGCCGGGCGTGCCGGCGGCGGGGTAGAAGTAGACCACCACGTGCTGGCCGCGGAGGTCGGCGAGCGAGACCTCGTCGCCGTTGCTGTCCGGAAGGCGGAGGTCGGGGGCCGGATCGCCCTCGGAGAGCCGTTTCTGATCGGTCATGTCGGTGACGTTAGCCGGTGGGTCAGACAGCGCCGTCGTAGAGCCCGATGGCCACGGAGTCCGCGCCGTCCGGGCGGACCGACACCTGCACCGCGCAGGTGTGCTCGGGCACCGCGAACGCGACCGCGAAGCGCAGGCTTTCGTCGGGCGGCACCTCGTCGGTGGTGCCGGAGACGCCGATGTAGCCCTGGGTCGAGTCGATCACCTGCTCGGCCTGCCGGCCCTCCACGAGCGCGACGAAGGTCAGCTGGGCCGGCCGGAAGGGGACTGTGCTGCCGTTGTCGACGACCATCTCGAACGCGACCGCGCGGGGGACGCGCGGGTAGGCGGTGTCGGTGGGGGTGAACGACTTGGGTGGCGACACGGTCAGCAGGACACCGTCGCCGAGTGACTTGCGCATGCCGTCGGACGCGCGGTAGTCCGAGCGTTCGGCCGCGGCGGTGGGCGTCGAAGTCGGCTTCGACTGGACGGCTTCGGTGGAATGGCCGATCCCGCATCCGACCAGAACCAGCAGTGCGCAGGCCGCGACCGCAAGTCTGGCGATCAGCACCGAGAGGCCCCTTCCTGGGCGAGGGTGTACGTCTGAATGCACTATTCCGGTGCGGCAGCGGACGAAGGGCCGAAGAAGCGGACCTGGTGTCGTGCCGTGGCCGAGCTGTGACTACTGGGACACCGAAAGTGATCGGCGCCACGTTGATCGTTTACTTCCTCACGCCGCCAACGCGAAGAAGAGGATGAAGACCGCGAGCGTGACGAGCCAGGTGGCGATCAGCCAACCGAAGTCTCGCCAGGGGGAGATCGCCTTGTTGTCCTCGCCGGGGACGTAGACACCGCGGGCCTCGAACCGGTCGACGAGATTGAGCACCGAGGCGAGGGGGCGTGGTGCGCGCATGGCCGGCTCCTCTCGTGTCACCGCAATGGTGACACGAGTCAGCTCGGGCGCGGAACGGGCCCGGTCGCGAAGAACGCCTTGCACACGCCGTCCACGGTGTCGGTGGCGACGTGCAGCACCTCGGTCCCGTCCTCGGATGCCAGGATCGACGGGCTGAAGTTGCGGCAGGCCTCGTTGTTCGGGTCGGGAACGTCGACGGGTGCCGGAGTCTCCCGCCACGGCCCCTCGCCGTTGTCCTCGTTCACCAGGAGCGTCCTGCCGTTGCCCGGCGCGTGGCTCCCGTCGGCGTTCACCAGCATCTCGCCGGCGAGCAGGATCGCGCCGTCCGGGCTCACCGTGATGGTCGGCGTGTGCCGCGGGTACTTTCCGTCCGCCGTGCGGATGCCCGCCCCGAGATCCAGCGGGTCGCCGTAGTCCCACCCGTCGGTCGAGGTGCGGAAGTAGGCGCTGCAGAGCGGCTCGTCGAGGTTGCAGACCTCGTAGACCATGAAGTAGGTCCCGTCGCTCAGCTGGCGCACCCCCGGCATCCCCGGCCGGACGAAGAAGTCGCCGTTCTTCACGGTGTCCCGCTGGTCGGTCCAGTGGATGCCGTCCTCGGACCGCACCTGAACGATCTTCTGGTCGTGGTCGGGCTTGTCCGACTCGTCGGCCCAATGCACGACGAGCTGCCCGTCCGTTGCGACGGAGAGCTCTGGCTCCCAGGCGTTGTACTGGTTGGGCGAGGTGGCGATGTCCGAGAGGAAGGACCATGTTCGGCCGAGATCACGACTCTGCCAAAGCCGTTGTTTCGTGTGCCGCTGCCCCTCGGGCACCTTGTACCCGGCCGTGGTCGCCCGGCGCAGCGTCCCCTCCGGCATGGCGCCGACGGCCCGAGGCAGCTCGAAGAGGGTGCCGCAACACATCCCCCTGCCCGCCGCACCTTCAGGATCGGAAACGGTGCCGACCTGCTGGAACGACGTGCCGCCGTCGGTGCTCTCGAGAATGATCCCCACGCTGTTCCCGTTGGAGACACTGCCGACGGTGGCGAGGACCCGCCCGTTGGCCGGCCCACTGTGCGAGAGCCGGATGACCCGGGGGTAGCCGGCCCCACCCGGATAGATCAACTCCCGCCGAGGAGTCTCCGCCCCCGGCGCGGCGACCGCAGGAGCCACGCCGGCGACCAGCGCGAGCCCGACGAGCCCCGAGACAACCCCACCCCACCCATGCACAAACACCCTGATCACGCCCCGACTCGTGCTCATGATGACGCCTTGCCAGGTGGGACCGTAACGAACAACACCCCTCATGTCGCGACTTCCACCCTCACCCGACTGGCTACGCTGTGCCCTGGCGCGCGAGCGCCCGGGGCCGTAGCCCAACGGCAGAGGCACTGGATTTAGGTTCCAGCCAGTGAGGGTTCGACTCCCTTCGGCCCCACCAAATGTGTCGGTACACGAACACCAGGGGTCGGGCCTGCTGAGGCGTGCTCGGCCCCTGTGTCGTGTCCGGCCGCGGTGGCTTGCTGGGGGATGCGGAAGGCGGGCACGAAGGTGTTGTTTCCGCTGATGGTGACGTGTGCGACGAGGGATTCGATGAGGGTCTTCTGGTCGTTGATGTGACCGGTTCGGGCGATCTCGGCGATGTGGTGGGCGAGGTTGTCGAGGGTGGCCGTGTCGGGTGCGGTGGGCTGCTGGTCGATCAGGTGTTCGAGTTCGGTCTTGCGGTCGCGGAGTTGCTGGCGGGTGGCGCGGAGCCGGGCGAGTCGGTCTTTGACGTCTTCGTCGTCGCCGTCGAGTCGGCCGTCTTCGAACGCGTCGAGGTAGCGGTCGATCTTCGTGGCGACGGTGGCGAGTTCGGCGTTGACGGTGGTCAGCTCGGCGGCGCGGGTGTGGTGGTCGGCGAGGTGGTCGCGTTGGGCGGCGTCGACGGCTTGGGTGATGAGGCTGTGCCCGGTGCGGTAGAACTCGACGGTGGCGTCGAGGAGGGCTTGGTCCAGGTGGTCGGCGTTGAGGCGGGGCATGTCGCAGGCGTCGGTGCCGTAGCGCTGGTAGGTCCAGCAGGTGTAGTAGCGGTAGGTCTTGGTCTTGCCGGTGGCGCGGGTGCCGATCATGGATTTGCCGCAGCGGGGGCAGCGGAGTTTGCCGGAGGCGACGTAGTCGGAGGCGTTCGCGGCGCGGTGGCCCATGCTTTCGCCGCGCTGGTCCATGAGCCGCTGGGCCTCGGCGAACACGGTGGGGTCGACGATGGCGGGGTGGCAGTTGTCGGTGGTGATCTCCCGGAAGGTCAACTCGCCGAGGTAGACGCGGTTGGACAGCACCCGGAGCACCTGTTGCGGTGACCAGAGTTTGCCGGTGGCGGTGCGGAACCCGCGGTCGTTGATGACGCCGGCGATGCCGTTGGAGCCGAGCCGGTCGCGGGTGTACAGCTCGAAGATCAGCCGGACGAGAATCTGCTCGGTCTCGTGCGGCACGAGGGTCTGGGTCTTCTTGTCCACGGTGTACCCGAACGGGCGGCGGCCGCCCTTCCACTTGCCTTTCGCGGCGGCACGTTCCATGCCGGCGATGACGCGCTCGATGATCGTGTCGCGTTCGAACTGGGCGAACATGCCGAGCATCTGCACCAGCATCCGACCCATCGGGGTGGCGGTGTCGAACGGCTCGGTCGCCGACCGGAACACCACGCCGGCCTGGTCGAGGTCGTCGAGCAGGCCGACCATGTCGCGCAGGTTGCGGGTGAACCGGTCCACCCGGTAGACGAGCAGGACGTCGAACAGCCCCGCGCGGGCGTCGCGCATCATCTTCTGGAGGTTGTCGCGGTCGGTGCTGCCGCCGGATGCGTTGTCGGAGTAGACCTTGACCACGCGCCAGCCGGGTTGGGAGGCGCAGTAGGCGCGGTTGCGGGTGTCTTGCATCTCGATCGAGTAGGGCTGGTTGTCCTCGTCGGTCGAGCGCCGCATGTAGAGCGCGACCCGCACGTCGTCGCCTAACTCGATGCCGGCGGCCTTGCGGATCTTGGTGTTGGTGGTACGGCGAGCCACGGTGGGGTCCTTCCCTGGACAGGCCACCGTCGCCCACGAGGGTGTGGGCGGCGGTGGTGTATTCGTGCTGGTGCGCGCGTGAAAGTAGGTGGTCGGCGCGCGTGTTGTCGGGTGTTACCGGGAAGGTCCGGCCGTCTGGCCGGGCGCGGGCCCGTCCGGTTGATCGGGCGCGGGTCCGGCGGGGTGGCTGGTCTGCCAGCGGTTGATCATGTTCGCGAGCGCGGTGACCGCGGCCGCGTGCTGCTGCTCGGTGATTGGCTCGGTCTCCACGTGATCAACTGTCCATCGCGGATCGTCGGTGTCGCGGGGCACGGGATGGTGTTCTCCAGGGTCGGCCAGCGCGCCCCGGAATGGACCGTTTCGCTGACCTCCCCTGTGGGCGTGCTGGGGTGGTCAGCGAAAACGGCTGGTAGGTGAAGGTTTACGAGTCGAGCGGTTCGCCGGTCTCGGGGGTATCGGCGGGGACGAGCGGGCGGCCGGTGCTGTCGCGGGGGTCGGAGACCGGGGTGACCTTGCGTTCGGTGCTGATCACGTAGCCGAACGCGCCGAGCGCGGCGACGGCGGCGGTGATGATGCCGGTGAGCGCGTCGCCCTGTGCAGCGGTGAGCAGGCCGGACCCGACGAGCCCGGCCAGGAGCGCGGTCAGCCCGCCGACGATCGACGCGGCGATCCGCACCGGATGCGGCCGGCTCGTGCTGGCGGGGCTCGGGGTGGTGGGTGTGGTCATGGGGTGGGTGTGTCCTTCTCTGTTGGTGGGTAAGGGATTCAGGGCAGGCGGAGGACCTGTCCGGGGTGGATGAGGTCGGGGTTGGCCAGTCCGTTGAGCTGGGCGAGCCTCTGCCAGGTGGTGCCGTGCCGCGTTGCGATCGCGGAGAGGGTGTCGCCGGGTTTGACGGTGTGGGTCCGTGCCGGTGCGCCGCTCGCGGCGGTGGGGAGGGTGAGGACCTGGCCGGGGTGGATCAGGTCTGGGTTCGGGATGTTGTTGAGCCGTGCGAGGGTCTGCCAGGTCGTGCCGTGGCGGGCGGCGATCCCGGAGAGCGTGTCGCCCGCGCGGACGGTGTAGGTGCCGGGCGTGGGCGACGGCGGTTTCGGCTGTGGTCCCGGCGCGGGTGTGCCGTCGAGCACCAGGTGGCCAAGGGTGTAGCCGCCGATGGTGGCGTTGCGGTCGACGTGGCCGGGGATGCCGGGCACGCTGCCCTTGCTGGTGTGCTGGTGCAGCGCCAGCTTGGGGTGCGCCCAGCCGGGGTTACCGGGGTCGCCGTTGTAACGGGCGATCCACAACAGGACGTCGGCGTCGGCCCACTCGTTCGGGCGGAGGACGCGGGTCCACCAGTCGAGGTTGGCGTAGACGAGCACCCGCCGGACACCGGTCACCTGGCGCAGGCGGGTGATGAACGCGGCGAGGAACGGGTTGGCGTTGTCGCGGAGTTCCGCGGCTTCCATGTCGATCATGGGTGCGAGCGAGCCGGGCGCGAGCAGGCCGCGGGCGCGGAGCTGGGCGGCGAAGTGGTCGACCTGGCCGTGGATGCTGGTGTCGCGGGCGAAGTGGTAGCCACCGGCCCGGATGCCGGCGGCGCGGGCGCCGTTGGCGTGGTTGGTGGCGGCGGGGTCGGTGAAGCCGGTGGACTCGGTGACCTTGATGGAGGCGTAGGTGATGTTGTTGCCGCGCAGGGCTTTCCAGTCGTCGACACGGTTCCAGTGGCTGACGTCGATGCCGTAATCGGTCATCAGAAAGGGCTCCTCAACAGGGGATACAGGGATGGGGATGGTGGGCCGGGGGTGGTGGCGCGTGGCGGCCGGACATAGTGGCCACAGGAGTGATCCACAGGGTGTGGACAACCACGAGGGAGGCACCGTGAACCAGGACGAGACCGCGCCGGGAACACGTCGGCGGTGGGCGATGATCGTCGCTATCGCGTTCGGCGCGCTGCTGCTCGCGGCGTGGCCGGGGCGGTCGTCACGTACACCGCGACCGAGCCACCGGCGGCCGAGCAGCAGCGGCAGGAGAGGGCCAGCGCACCGTCCACCAGCGCCAGTGCTGGGGCGTCGGCGTCGAGCACGACCAGCGCGACCACGACTAGGCCGGTCCCGGCGAGCGCCGAGGTTCCCGCGCCAGCGGCGGACACGACGGCTCGGGCCGAACCGGTCAACGACGAACCAGCGCCCGCACCAGAGTCGGCACCCGCATCGGCGCCGGTCGAACCGCCGGCCACGACAACAACGACCACGACCGCGCCGACGACGGCGCCGGACGCGATGCCGTGCCTGGAAGGCGAGTACACGCCGGACTGTCTGGACGACGGTCTGCGCAACGGCTCCGCCTAGATCAGTCCTGTTACGACTGGACGCCGGAGGCGTGTACGACGGTGGTGCGGATGTTGCCGGGGCCGGTGGTGCGGCGGGCTTCGAGCCAGATTTCCCGCATGTCGCCGAAGACGCCGGGCATCGGCATCTGGGTTTTCTCCCAGACGGTGACGTAACCGACCGGCTTGGTGGCCAGGACGCCGGCTTGGGTGTCGCGGAGACGGACGTCGCCGCGCGTGTTCGGTTCGTCGGACGTGTGGCGGTACTCGATGTAGAGCTGGGGGTGCTGGCGGTGGAGGCGGATGATGTCGAGGGGTTCCCAGTCGGTCGCGGTGGAGGCGGGCCAGTCTTGGGAGCGGCCTCGGCTGACGGTGTGGGGGATGTAGGGGCGGGCTAAGCCTTCGCCGCTGTTGGCGTCGTCGCCGAGGATGATGTTGCCGTTGTAGTCCCAGATCGCGACGAACTGGCGGTACCCGTGCTCGGCGGGGGCCGGGTCGAAGACCGCGATCCGCCAGCGTCCCCGGTCGTCGCTGATCGAGGTGATGGGTTGGGGTGTGCCGTCCGGACGGGACCAGGACCCGCCCGCGCCGCCGACGTAGAACACGGTTTCGCCGTCCTGGTCGGACAGTTCGATGCCGCCGAGGTCGCGGATCGTGATGCCGCCCTGGGAGATGACGGCGTTGGTGAGGGTGCCGCGGGACAGCTCGTTGAGCCGCGCTTCGAGGTGGCGGATGCGGGCGGCGAGGTCGTCAGAACTGGGGGTGACCGGCACGGGCGTGCTCCTCAGAGGGTGGCGGGGGCGGGTGCGAGGGTCAGCTCGGCGGTGTCGGGGGTGCTGGAGCGGTAGGCGATGGCGGTGATCCGCCGGTGCCGCGCGCCCGGTTCCGTGGCGCGGTCTGGGCGCGGGGTGAGCATGACTTGGTCGCCGACCAGATAGGTCCCGAGCCGTGGGTGGGTGTCGGTGCGGACGATGGCGGTGTCGCGGGTGACGCCGGTCCGGTAGGCGTCCAGGTAGGCGATGGCGTGCGCGTCCAGCACGGCCGGCTGTTTCTCGCTGGCGTGGTCGGAGATCACGGTGTCCAGCGCTGGCCAGCCGACCCGCGGCAGGGCGTCGTTGGTCGCTTGGCCGATGAGCCGGCCGCGTTCCATCCCGTCACCAGGGACCAAGATCGTCGATGCGAGGACGGAGCCGTCCTCGTCCCAGCCGTAGCCGAGCAAGTTCCCGCCCTCGTCGAAGTGCCAGGCGATGCCGGGCTGGGTGAGGTGGGGTTGCCCGACCCGGAACACCCATTCGATGCCGGAGCGGTCCGGGCGGTAGCGCGGGTGGAAGTGCAGATCGGGGCCGTTCTCGTCGGCGGTGAGCTGTTTCAATCGCTCGCCGGTCGAGGCGAGTTCGTGCCCGTAGTAGCGGCGCTCCAGGTCCCCGGAGGTGTTCAGCCGGGGTAACACGAGCGGCAGTTCGCCGTGCGGTCGGTTGAGCGCCACTTGCACGATGTCCAGCGCGACGCCGGGCAGCGAGCGGTAGGTGAGGATCACGTCCGCTTGGGGGTCGGTGTAGGCCCAGTCCCCGAGGCGGGCGAGTACGCGCCGGTCGAACACCGTCCACAACCCCGACACGGACACCTCGACGGCGCTGGTGTTCGGCGCGCGGCGGCGCGGCACGATCGGCCCCGCCCACAGCACCACACCGTCGTGATCGAGGGCGAGGTAGTGCCGCCATGGCGTGGTGACCGCCCGGATGTCGATCTCTGGCGGGACGGCGTCGAGCGGGATCGTGGCCCGCGCGGAGCCGGCGGCGGAGAGTTCGTCGGTGTAGTCGGCCTGCCCGTCCAGCTCGGCGACGACGTCCCCGGTGCGCAGGTGGCCGAGCAGCAGACGCACCGGGTCACCTCCGGTCAGGCGGGGAGCCGCAGCAGCGACAGCGCGCCGTTGTAGGTGAAGTTCGCCCAAGTACCGGCGGCGCCGACGCGTTCACCGGACAGGTACAGCGTGTGTGCGCCTTCCAGGACGCGGGTGTTCCTTGCTGGGGTGGTCACCCAGCTCCATCCGTTGGTCGGGCCGACACCCCGGGCCAGGACCGCGCCGTCGGCGGCGTCGAGGCGGATGGTCAGGTCGGCGCGGCAGTTGGTGCCGGTCAGCTCGGCACACCCGGAGATCATCAGCCGGTACGGCCAGCCCGGATCGGGCACGCCGATCGAGGTCAACGCGGCGATGCCGGTGATCCCGGTGCGGGCGACCAACTCGACCGACTCCTCGGACCAGATGGCGGGGGTGCCGCGCCAGGTCTCGCCGTCGAACGCTTCGAGCGTGCCGGCCCGGTAGCGGGTGTGCCCGGCGTAGGCGCCCGGCAGGGTGGGGTCGTCGCCGGGCAGCACGACACCGACCCCGGTGCGCACGCTGGCGGCGCGGCGGATGTCGGTGAACATCGACCCGGCGAGCTGGGTAGTGCCGGCGGGCAGCGCGACCCGCGCGATCGGGAACGACACCGGCGGCAACGGCGGCTCGACCGGCTCCGGCCCCGCCAGCCCGGTGACGGGCTCGATGACGAACTCGGTGCGGGGGTCACCTTGGCGTTCGTCGTACACGCGGGCCACGATCAGGTCCACGCGCGGGTTGGAGGGGTCGGCGTCGTCGAGCTGGACACGGCCCAATGCCGCTAACTTAGGTGCTGTGGGGTTATGATCTTGGTTGTGGCGAGAGTGGGACAGCAGGTCAAGGTGGGTACGCAGGTTCGGTTGCCGGATCTGGTCGGGGTCGGGGTGCTGACTGCGGCGTTCCCGCC